>NZ_CP009687.1:3601129-3901223 GCF_001042715.1 Clostridium aceticum
TAAAATTGCTCCTCCTGCAATAATTTGCAGGGAATTTATACCAAACATAAATATAATTTGAACAATCACACTGATTAGACCATCTCTTGCACCAAAAATTTTAAGAAATATTTGACTGACGGTGGTAATATTGGTTTTCATCACCTTGTGTAACATAAGAAGTGCAAAAGTTAATGCACCTGCAGAACTAGAAGCAGTATACCAACCTGAAGCTAGACCCGCAGCATAGGCGTTCTCTGCCACACCTACGGTATTTCCTCCTCCTATACCTGCACCGGCCACCATCACACATACTAAATACCAAGGCAGACTTTTTCCTGCGAAAAAATAGTTTTTGGAATCCTTCTTGCTCATTAATCTCCTAGAATAAGTAGATATTAGAATTAGAGCTATCATATATCCAATTACTATAAGTAAAGGTATATTCATGGGGTCCCCCCTATCTTTTATACTTGTAGTTTTCGTCCCCTTATAGATCACACTGTAATCAGATTGTACTGAGTATACTCCCGCCCTTTTACATTATTTTGTTATAGTAATGTTTCTATAGGCGGGATTATCTCATTTTTTTCCAAATTAAACCTAGTAGCAGCAAAGTATTCTTTTGAAGCTTTATAACAGTAAAAACATAAGGTATTGGAATAAAGTATCTTCAAATCCTTGTAGCTTTTCTGCCCCAAAATCTGATACACTTGGATTTTGTGCTTTGTACTGCTCCCATGTTCTGTAGTACTTGCTCTCTATTTTTCTTGAAGGAAGAGCTTTATAATCTTTTTTATTAAACTGCATACCAGCTATTTCACTGGGATTGCTATATACACCATAGTCTCTAACACACTCTGTTACAGCACAGAAATTTTCCATGTTGATATCTCTAATGGAAAGCGGATTTTTGTCTAAGGAGAAAATATATTTTCCACCAGGAGCTAGTATATCTATCATTTCCTTCGCTTTATCCACACACTGTTGCTTTGTATGGGTTTTTAACATTGTTAAAGGGTAAAGACCTGTTATAATATGTTTTTTTCCTAATTTTTCTTTGATCAACTTAGGATCGCCATATTCAAACATCATGATTGTATCTGTAGGTAATTCATATAAATAGTCAAGATATCTAGTCCAGTCGTCTTCACAGAAAATACGACAATGTATTCCCATTGAGGCATACTCATCTAATAACTTTTTAAAACTAGGCCACCATAATTTAGCAAAATCCTTCTCCCTCATAAATGTAGGCATATGTAACGGTAAAAATACTGAGGCATAGTTTGATATGGTTTTCGGCATACCTTTTTTAAGTACAATAGGATACAAAGCTTCACAAGCTTCTGCTACTTTTTCAGGCATTCTTCTCACGTCCATACTAACACCTTTAAAACCTCTCAACTGATCCGCTAGAAAATCAAAGGGGGCTTCTGTAAATCCTCCAGCAGTAACTGGTACACCCGTATAATAACCATATCTTTCTACCATCTTAGCTGTAATCATCCCTGTTTCCATAAAGTCATTTCTATAACCTAGTAAACTTTTTGAAATACTTATTGCCGTATTGATAGGATCATTTAGATTTACTGCTTTGTATTGTCTTGGTATAACTTTTTCTAATAAACAATCATAAGGCTTTTCAATAAGATAATCATACTCTTCTGGTAACATACCCTCTACCTCAGGATGCTGGAAAAATCCATTTGAACCCATAACAAAGGATTGAGATTCTAGTGTTTGATAAAATGAAGGATATCGGAGAGATCCTCCATTTGGACAGATATCAGAGTATAAGGTTTGGCAAAGCCGATCTACTGCTTCTTCGATTAGTGTAGGATGCCACTGGGCCTCTACTAAATCAATTCCTCCAAACTCAGCAATGGGTTCAAATGGCAAACTGATATTTACAGGAACCCGTTTTGGGATTTTATTATCGTATACATCACGAAAAATACTTATTCTTTCTTGTTGTAGTGCCTTAACATCTGCCATACTCTTTCACCCACCCTTTACATATTTTTACACCTTTCACTGCGTTGGCAGCCAAAGCCCCTACCATCACATTCTCTTCCTGAAATTCTGCTACTAATTGTGATAAATTTCTCAACTTAATCATGCTACTTCCTCCCTCTTTACATAGTTCATCAACTTATTTCTATCTTTTCTCTAATACTCTTTCTATAGCTTTATAACAAAGCAATATCTATGCCAATTTTTTATTTTGTTATAAATTTATAATTTTCATTGCAATTACCAAGTTTCCCCTCTTCCCTATATCATCTGCTATCTTCATAAAACAAAACAAGTTGAGACAAAATGCCTCAACTTGTTTTGTGATTGAATACGTTTTCCTTATTTCTATCGAAGTGTAGCAAAATTACACATGTGTCGTAAAGCCACATTCGTAGTTGTTAGTATTCTATATTAAGCTTTTCTATTTTTCTATATAAGGACTTTCGATCTATTCCTAAATTTTTAGCTGCCATAGAAATATTTTTTTCGCTGTCATTGATGGCATTTAAAATAAGTTTTTTTTCATAAGCATCTAAAAGTGTCCGCAAGTCTTTTGCATGATCCTCATGGGTAGTAAAAACTTCTTTTGGTCTGTCTATTTTTTCAAAATCCATTTTATTTTTTGAATAGAAAATATAGGGAGGAAAAAGTTCAGGCGTTAAGGTAACTTGATGCTGGTCTGAAAACATCACAGCACATTCTAAGATATTTAGGAGTTCCCTGACATTTCCTGGCCAGTGATATGCCCCTAAATAATCTAGCACCTTAGGATCTACACCTTTGATATGCTTTCTTAGTTTTTTGTTTAAAGCTTTAATGAAATAACTAATTAAAATAGGAATATCTTCTTTTCTCTCTTTCAATGAAGGTATGTTTAATACAACAGTTGCTATTCTATAATACAAATCTTCTCTTAATATATTCTTTTTTACAGCCTCTTGAGGATCAATATTGGTTGCACTTATCACGCAGCATTCAATATCTATGTCCTTGTTACCCCCTATACGGCGAATTTTTTTCTCCTGTAGCACACGCAAAAGTTTCGCCTGCATTGTGAGGGGCATAGAGTTTATTTCATCCAAAAAAAGTGTTCCTTTTCCTACTTGTTCAAACAAACCTATGGTATTTTCTGCTCCTGTAAAAGCACCCTTCACTGTTCCAAATAAAAGACTTTCTATTAATGTTTCTGGCACAGCTGAACAATTAAAGGCAATAAAGGGCTCAAAAGTATAGAATCCCTCATTATGAATTCCTTGAGCAAATAATTCTTTCCCTGTACCAGTTTCCCCATAAAGTAATATATTAGAATTATAATTTGCAATTTTCCTAGCCTTGTTTTTACACTCTTGAATAGATACACTATTTCCGATGATGTCCTCTAAAGTATATTTAGTACCATTATTCAGATTCTTCACACCATCATCTTCGCCTGTATAATTTTGAAGTTCAAGGGGCTCTTTGACGAAAAAATCTAGGCTTGTTATATCTTTTCCAGTATAATAAAAGGCTTTATACTCTCCCTCTTCAAAGTATGGATAAAACCCTGCAATCACATGAAATTGGTTTCCAGTGGAGGAATTACCTATCATTTCAACGTTTTTTATAGGTTTTCTTGTTCTAATAATTTCATTTTTATCTAATTTAAAATTTGTTGGTTGTTTCCATAAATCAGACTCATGTTGTCCAATGGCTTCTTCCTTTGTCCAATGACTGTATTTTTCACTGGACCTGGAATAAACAATTACCTTCCCTTCTTTATCAACAGCATGTACAGCTTCACACATATTGTCTAGAATATTATCCATCAAGTTTATTTTAAATTTTAACTGTTGATTTTCTTCTATAAGCTCTTGATTTTTTCTAGTCAAATCTTCCACCATACTTTGAAGTTCTTTTATATCTAATGAGTTTTCATTCATTAGAATCTACCTCCTCTAGTTGATCTCACTATAGATGTGTAATCAATAAGAAAAACAAATAAGTCGCAGACAACCTTTACTTTTATAGGTATGTTATTCATCGTGTGAAAATTCACTAGATAAATATATCTTCATAAGAAGTATTCGATAATTAATAGTAATATCCTCCATAATCTTAAATAGCATCGCATAATAAATCAAAGTCAGGATACCCTAATAGCAGAAATAAAATATTTTATTTGGAGGAATAATGATGGAAATATGGAAGGCAAACTTAATTGAATCTATCAAGAAAATTGAAAATGCAAAAGATGATGCAAGATTAAGCGAAGACAAGTATAACGAATTAACAGAAGTAGTTGTAAGAATACAAAACATTATAGAAGATTAATAGCGGAGAAAGTTTTTCTCCGCTATTTTATGTATTTCTTTAAATGTTATTGAGGCTGATACATACCATGGCTTTGCATATAATTGAAAATATCTTCTCCATGCTGTTGCTCTTCTTTTTGAATGTGATTTAGAATTTGACGTACATTGGTATTGGTAAATTCAAAAATAGCTGTATTGTAGGTAGCTGATACATACTTTTCTGTCATCAATAGATCGTTACATAAATCAGCATCCATACTATTGTTGGCTGTGTTTTGATTTTGATTAGCACTTTGAATATTTTGTTGTGTCTGTTGATTTTGTTGTTGGCTTTGTTGCTGATTTTGTTGACCAGTATTAGGAATTTGACCATTGAGCAGTTGATTAATGCTATCAAGATGCTGTTGTTCCTGTGAAGCATGATCTTTAAATAACTGTTTCAGTTGAGGGTCTTGTGCTTGATTTGCATAGTTGTTATACTTCTTAATACACATCTCCTCGTGACTTTGTTGATCCTTCAAAAGCATGGTTTCTTTTTGTGTTAGTTGTATATTCATTTTAAACACACCTCCTAAGCCTATTGTGTTTCATTACGACAATTTTATTCAGGTAGGTGTCGGACCTTTTATTGGAACTTTATAAATTGCAATGTAAAATTTACAAAATCCTCTTGTTTTAACAAATAACCTGGCTTAGATTTACCCCTGTGACCTTCTGTTTCCCATTTTTCTAGAATGTCAAACTTCTTAATGATTTTCTCCAATTCTTTATATTCTAAGATTAATTTATTTTGCTGTACTATTTCTTCTAGTTGAGGATATTTTTTGATAGTCCTATAAATAAGGCATACCCCATGATAAATAACCTCAGTGTCAACATTTCTCTTAATAGCATCAAGGATGACGGGGATATATTCTTCTACCCTATCTGCTTCATCTGGTAGAGCTACTGTAGACTTAAAAATCGTTTGTACTTGAATGGGGTTTGTTATATTTTTAACTATGTCCATGACAAAAGGAAACAACGCCTTGGATCTAATCTTTTCTATGATTTTTAAGTAGATCATTTGCTGAGAAGTTCCCTTTTCTATGGCTTGTTGGAGACTCTTTAAAAACTCCTCTACTGTTTTAGGCTTTCCTATCATTTGCATGTAGGCTTTTAATGTTTTTTGATCCATTGCATCTGCCTTCATAATAATACTTTCCATTTCTTGCTCTAAAAATAAGTTTTGCACCTTCATTCCCCCTAGTATCAGAACTCTTTTATGTTATACTTTTTTATAGATGTCTGACTAAGCATTTTAATATACACGGTCTCGGTAATATTATATCATAAAATTATGATATAATATTACCGTTAACTTAATCCATAATTTGTAATGCTTTTTTGTTCCAAGATCCTTCGCTAGACTCAGGATGACAGTTGGAGAGAATTTTGGTAATAATTGTGTTAAGTTAACGCCTATGATATTGTTATATAATTATCAATATTTTAATCAAAATATATAATTTTTTTGAAAGCAGTTGGCAGAGGAAGTTGTTTTAATTCATCGATGGAGATCCATCTTATTTCAGGATAATCTATTGTTTTTTCCTCTATGAGTATCATCATATATAACTGCATTTTCCACTTAATATGTGTAAAAATATGATTTTTTTCTAAAAGATATTTGATATCGCCTGCCTTAATACCATAGGTTTCCTCTAATTCTAGGAGGATGCTTTTTCCATCTTGAAAACTTTTCTCTTTTTCTACAGACGGTAGTCCCCATAAATCTCCTAAAAGTTTATCCTTCGGTCGTTTTGTAATAAGGATCTTTTCATCTTTATATACCAGTGCCATTTCCATGATGACTTCTTTTGGTTTTAGCTTTTTCCGTTTGACAGGCAATGTCTCTTGTATCCCCAAGACCCTAGCTTTACATAATTCATACAGGGGACATGCTAAGCATTTTGGAGAAGTAGGCGTACATATAAGAGCACCTAACTCCATCAAGCCTTGATTAAAAGAAGAAGGGTTTTTATGGGATACTACAGCTTCTCCAATTTGCTGCATCTTTTTTTGTGCAGTGCTTAAAGTAATATCTTCCTTTATATAAAAGATCCGTGAAAAAACCCGCATAACATTTCCATCTACAGCTGGTACCGACTGATGAAACGCAATACTGGCTATAGCCCCAGCGGTATAAGGTCCTATCCCCGGTAGTTTAAGTATTTCTTCATAATTTCTTGGCATCTCTCCTTGGTATGTTTCAACAATAATCTTAGCTGTTTGGTGAATACGTTTTGCTCGGCTGTAGTAACCTAACCCTTCCCATGCCTTTAATACCGTCTCCTCATCAGCTTCTGCTAAATCCTTCATTGTGGGAAATGTAACTATAAACCTTTTATAATAATCTATGACAGTATCTACTCTTGTTTGCTGAAGCATAATTTCAGAAATCCATATATAATAAGGATTTAATGTTTCTCTCCAGGGGAGTTGTCGATGATTTTTTTCATACCAGGAAATAAGTTTCTCCTGTATTTCTGAGATTTTTTCTATATTTAAAGCTTCACTAATATTTTTTGACTGCTTCATTGTCCTCTCCTTTTATGTCTAAGTCTTATTTCAAGCTATAGATTAGGAATTTGCCAATTAATTTCATCACTACCAGTTTGCCTTAAAAAATTATTGGTTTTTGAAAAAGGCTTGCTTCCAAAAAAACCTCTATTGGCAGAGAAAGGACTGGGATGAGGAGCTTTGATGATATAGTGGTTTGAAGAAGTAATAAGACCTTCCTTTTCCTGAGCATTCTTCCCCCATAAAATAAATACCATGGGTTTTTCTCTCTCATTCAACAGCCCAATGATTCTATCTGTAAATATTTCCCACCCTATTCCCTTATGAGAATTTGGTTCCCCTTTTCTCACAGTGAGAACAGCATTTAGCATTAGTACCCCTTGTTTTGCCCATTCTACTAAATAACCATTGTTGGGTATAGTACATCCTAGATCTTCCTGTAGCTCTTTAAATATGTTCTGCAAGGAAGGCGGTAATTTAATCCCTGGCTTTACAGAAAAGCTCAATCCGTGGGCTTGTCCTGGACCGTGATAAGGGTCTTGTCCTAAGATAACCACCTTTGTATCATTATAAGGGGTTAGATGTAAGGCATTATAAATGTCATATTTATCAGGATAAATAGCTTTTGTATTATATTCTTCTATCAATAGTTCCCTTAATTTCAAATAGTAGGGCTTCTGAAACTCCTCCTCCAGCAAAGCTCCCCAATCATTCTTTAATATAGTCATACTAAACTCTCCTCCTATCTACTCTTATCTACTACTATTATAGCAATAATTCATAGAGGTTAACCAAAAGTATTTTCAAGGATTTGTTTCTATTTAAAAAGACATTAGAAAATATCTAATGTCTTTTTGATTCTGGCTCTGTTAAACACTATTGTTGATTTTTGACTAGATAATTATAGTAACAGCTGATGAAGGCTCTGCCATCCTGAAGGAACTGAAGGATGACACTAGTTGCAGTCCTAGGGCTTTTTTCAATATCACATCTATCTTTAACATAGCTTTTATTTTAATTCTCCTCATCTGTTAAGATACTTAGAAAGTCTTTGGCTATTTGTTTTTTCCAATCTTTATTAGCTCTCTTTATAAGAAAATGACCACCAGCACAAAGGCTTATAAAAATCAACAAAACTGCGATTTCCTCAAAGTACATTGCTATTCCTCCTTATCTGCAATATATTCATCCTGCAGATAAGAAGCCCTTGTAATTGCTCATATGGTACTTAGGTATAAGTAGTTGATATAACTTCAAAAACAAGCGGGACCAATTATGATATTCATAAGAATTTTTAACATGATGTATTATTAGAAAGAAAAGTAGTATAGGGATCATCCATAGTACATCTATAGGATCCACATCCACAAGATCATCATCACTGTTTTGGATTTGATCATCAATAATCACTAGCTTAGCGTGGGAAATACCAGATAGACGTATACTATTCAAAGAAATACTATTGTTTGGAGCATTTGTATCAATATCAAAACATAGTAAAAACATCAGTAAAAAAATCATAGCAAGAGGTAAAAATATTTTTATTCCCCTTATTTTCATATAAACACCCTTTTCCCTCAGCTGTTGATAATTGTATTTAAAATTCCTCTACTTATATAGCTATAGATATGCGTCCTTAAATTTTAATGTACTAAGGGCTATATTTGCAGCCCATAGTTTTGGAAGAAACCGTAGACCGTGTATATTAAAATTTAACTTTAGAAGTGCACATCTATATTATAATATGCTTAGAGCCTGGATAGCAACAACAAAATCCGTGATTTTGTTCATCTCGTCTTTTTCAAAATCTCAAGAAGTGACTAGCTTAAATATCAGTATTTTTTGAGCTTGCTCACCACTTAAAAAAGTGGAAGATTCACTCTGAACAGATCTATATAAGTCAATTTTCCCTTTATATGTCTACTTTCGAATAAAACAACATCCTTAACAGTAAATTCTCCTATTTTCTTGGTATGAAATTCAGCTAAATCAACAGCCTCCAGCTTAGGGCGAGAAACTAAAGTGATATGAGGTTTAAAGGGTCTCTCTTCTAAGTTATAGCCGCTTTTTATTAACTCAGTATGCAGCTCATCCCTTAAGTGATGTAATAGGATTAAGTTCTCCTCCAGGGCTGACCACAAAATATTAGGTTTTTTTAATGAAGGAAAAGCCCCTAATCCCTTTATACTTAGATTAAAAGGTTTATGGTTGCTTGTTACTTTAGACAAGCTATTGGTCAAGATAGGAATGGCATCGCTTTCTAGTTCTCCTAAAAATTCTAAGGTTATATGAAGGTTTTCTATAGCCTTCCACGATCCCTTAACACCATACCCTCTCAACTCAGATTGAAGTTGAAAGAGATTTTGCTTCATCTTATCAGGTAAATCAATCCCTATAAATAATCGCATAAGACTTCTCCTTTGATTTCATTACTTTTCTATTGTATAGATAAACTTCACTGTTCTTCTGTTCTCAGCTACAATTGAATCTACATCTCCTATATATTTTGCCCCCATCTTGCTATAAGATTCTTTTACTTAAGAACTGGTTACTGGTACTGTACCTTTACTTTTTTACTATTGATCCAATCTCGAAGACCTACTGCATATAAAGCTCCAATCACAATAAAGATCCCTAGTACTTTGTTTCTAGTCATTGGTTCATGAAGAATAAAGTAACTTGTTATACCAGTGATAGCCGGACTAAGATTTAAGTATAAAGCAGCTACTTCTACACCTACTCTTTCCATGCCGTAGATATAAAATAGATAGCCTAAGGCCGCACATACTACCCCTACAAAGATAAGGTTAAGTAGTAAAGAGGGCAATATCTCCACCTGTTGAAACACAGGTAAAACTTTGGGAATATCTATTAAGGCGATGATAAAAAGAAGTAGTGTTCCTGCTGTGCATTGTTTGCTTAATAAGTAAGTACTATCATATTTTTTCTGAAGTTCGTAGGTTTTGATGGTATAAGCAATCCAGCTGAATACTGAACATAGCATTAAGATACATCCTATCAAATCTGATGTGTTTAAAGATGTACTGCCGATATCCAACACAAGAAATACTCCAAATATACCTGCTAAGATACTTCCAAGCAAGAAGGGCTCCATTCTTTTTTTGTACAGAACCATATTTGTCAGCAGGGTAAAAATTGGGATCATAGCAGCCAGTAAAGATGCTAAAGATGCACTTATATAATTTAGAGCCATCCCTTGAAAGAAATAATAGACAGCAATCCCTAGAAATCCCGTGATTATCACAAGTTTCTTATCTTCCTTCCTTATTTCTTGGAGTTGTTTGCCTCTCTTTAATTTTATCTTAACGAGCATTGTAAGAAAAATAGAAGCAATGGCAAATCTTAAAAAAATCAATGTAAGGGTTGGTAGATGCTCTAATAAAAGTTTCATACTAACATAATTGATACTAAAAATAAATACTGCTGCTGCAACTGCTAAGTTTCCAATGGTTTTTTCATTCATTGATGCCCTTCCCCACTTTCTATAGATGTTGATAACTTACAGCACTATTATACACTATCTACAGTCTATTTAGTTAGTCTGATTTTACTTTTAAGACATGGACTCTCTGACAAAAAAACTCTAGAAAATTATTCTCTAGAGTTTTTTCCCTTATTTTCTTTTATTTTTTCAGATTTTTTACCTTGTCCAGGATGTTCCTCAAATACTGGATGTTCTTTTTTCTTAATCACAGTCCCTTTTTCTTCTTGATCATTCGTGTAGTGGTTTAATTTTTGCTGTTCTTTTTGTACCGCTGGAGGGACTTTTTCTTCTTTTTTACTGCCGGGATGTTGGTCAAAGATTGGATGTTCCTTGACTTTTCCACCTTGTTTCTCATTCTGTTTTTCTTCCTGTTTTTTATTTTGTTTTTTATCTTGTTCTTCATCTTGATTTTGAAGCTGTATTAATTCTTTAACTTTCATCTCTTTAACTTTTATCTCTTTAACTTTCTTTTCCTCTGTTGTATCTACATCAATTTTATCATTCTTATATTCTTTTAAATTTTGATAAACTTGCAATTTTCCCACAGAAGTTTTTTCTTCTCGTGCTGTCATTAATAAATCTTCAGTAGCTTCTATTGTAATGACTTCTATCTTTTCTCCTTGCTTTAATGCCTCCAGTTCTACTTCTTCTTTTGTAGCCTCAATCATTTTTCGGAACTTTTCTGTCTCAATTTCCTCTTCCTGTAAAAAGACAGTTGCTATTAGCACATAGTTCTCCTGTTCCTTTAAAACGTATCCTTTTTCTCTCAGTTCCCGTAATAACAGTTGAAAAGCTTCTTGAAAAGGCTTTTTCTCTAGGGCATCTAAAGATAATGTCTCTGCCTCTTTATTCACAGCAATAGCCTTCAAAACCTGATTTTTATTATTTACTTCCAATTGTATACTGGGGTTTATATCAATAGTAACTACCGCCATTAACTGATTGGCTGTATTCCAAGACTTAAGTCCATAGACAGAGGTTATGATCAAAAGAAGAACAGCCGCTGCTACCAAAGAAAAAGTGCGAAGGGTTTGATTTTTATGAAGAACAATTTCCTTTTCATAAAATTCAATTTCCATGCCTTCTTGTATATTTTTTCTTTTTTGTATTTCGTAAAAACTGCATTGCTCTGTCATAACAACCATTGTTTCTTCTCTAAGTTCCATAACACAACCTTTATGTTGCATCCACTTCACTCCCTTCCTCTATAGAAAGATAATGTTTAAGGGTATCCAAATTGCTCTCTAATATAAATATCACTGCAATAATAAATTTTCTATTTCTTTGGATGACTTTCTTTGATACTTCTAAGTTTTTTACTATTTGTGTTATAGGTAAATTTTGTGTCCGAATAAACTTTTCCCTTAACAGTTGATTTTCATAAACATATCTTCCTATCTTGATGGCAGTGTTTTTCGTATCTCCGTGTTTAGGAGCACTTTTAATTAAATCCTCTAAAGAAACACCGAAGTCTTTCATTCTCTCTACTAATGTGGCCATATCAATTTTTAATTCGATTTGACTTTCGAAACCTTCCTCTATAGCCGCATCCTCTTGAATTTCTTCCCTATTTTCATTTAAAAGTTGTACTGTCTTTATCCTTTGAGAAGCTTTATACTCCCTTCTCCATTGATCGATCACTCTGCTTTTCATAACAAGGGATGCAAAAGACAAAAAATTTCCCTTTTTTTCATCATACTTATCTATAGCTTCATTAAAAGCTATTAATCCAATACTAAAAACATCATCATTTTCTAACTCTATGTATTTATGTAATTGATTGCTGAGGGATTTTGTAATGAAGGGAATATACTCCTGAATTAACTGTTCCTTCAAGGCTATGTCCCCCTGCTGAATACTTTTCACCCGTTCCTCAATCGTCTTTTTCTTTTTGAATAAATGGAGAAATTTCGCCACTGCCTCACCTCCTCTTTAAAGTATACGAAAAAAAACAAGTTTTTCCGTTACGAAACAATAAAATCTATACATAAGTATACCACAAAGGAGTTCTCCTTTTTTTGCACCACTTTTTTCCTTTTTAGGTCTATATGCTTCTCTTTCCATTGAACCTTGAATTCTATTTCCTTAGTATCTTTAGCTTGATTTTTTTAACGATATAAATCCTTTCCTCTAAACCTTATATCTTATAACGAAACATGGTCTACTTATAAGCAACTTGGATTGTGCAATTATTTCCATAGAATCATGAAAATTAAAAGACTCTCTTACAGAGAGGATCATTGTGAGAAATCGAAACATAAAAGCAGTCTTTACTGTTAAGGTAAAGACTGCCTTTATGTTTCATGTGAAAAGTTTGAAATGGAATTTATTTAAAAAAGCAATTATATTTCTCCTGTATTTTTAAGTGCTTGTTTAAGCATCAGAGGACCTACTATTTCAAAAAATATCACACCGGTTAATAAAATCCCAGTAATAATCCCCCCTGAAGCAGGTAGTTTCTGCTCAGCAATAATACTTAAACCAATGGCAACTCCCGCCTGGGGGGTTAATGCCATACCAATATTCTTTTTTATTTGCATATCTAAAGATGTAAAGTTAGAGAAAATGAAGCTACCTCCTATTTTTCCTAATAATCTTCCTCCTATATATCCAATCCCTACAATTCCTACACTACCTAAAATAGATAGATCTAGCTTAGCACCTGCAAGCGTTAAGAATAAAACAAATATAGGCAATTCAACTCTTTCTAGCGTAGAAGATAAAACAAGCTTCTTATTTGTAAGATTTACAATGGTAGCTCCCTTCACCATATTGATCAATAGAGCTGACAAATTAAAATGATTAGCAATGCCGATATTTAGTAAAATAAGTCCCAGTAAAAAAACTAAGAATTTATTATTGTTGGTCTTTTTCTTAATCATATAAGAGACAGCTAGTCCACCTAAAATTCCTAAAATAATGGCTAGACTAATCTCAGTAATCAATAGTATGAATAGGGTAGTTCCTCCTATGTCTACATTTCCTATTCCTTGCAATATAGCTGTCACAATACCAAATACAAATATGCAAATAAGATTATCAATAGCAACTAATGCCAGCAGGTTTTTAGTAAACTCCCCCTTTGTTTTATATTCCTTAACAATAGAAAACACACCAGAGGGAGACACTGTCATAGCTAAGATGCCTAGCACAATCGCTAGCTGAAGCTGTAACCCTAGTAGATAAGTAAATAGAAATACTGAACAAAAAGTCACTAACTCATCTCCTAAAGATACCAGCAATAATGTTTTGCCGAACTTTTTAAAAACTAATCGATGTAGTTCTGCACCAATGGATAGTGCCAATATTCCCAGTGCCAATTCATTTACAAATTGCAGAGACTTTATGGTTTCTTTTGTAATAATATTTGTAAAAGATGGTCCTAGTAATAATCCAAATAAAATATATCCTGTGACAGAGGGTAAATTAATTTTTGATGCAGCTTTACCCCCGACCAAACCTATCAATAAAATAATACCTACATACAAGGGTGCGTTCATCATCAATCACCACACCCTTGAGATGTAATTCCTTTTACAAAACTCACTGGCACACAAAAAACAAATGCAGTATCTGCTTTTTGAATATCTCCTAAAGCTTTCTCTACAACTTTTACTGCCTTATCTCTTTCTTGCTGGCAATGAACAACTGTGAAGATGGTCTTACTATTATTTTTATTATCTTCTTCTAGATCTGCAAATTGTGCAAAAAAGGGAATATGATCCGCTATAATATGACCCATACCAGCACTATCTATAACTGTCGCTCCCTTTAAACCTTCCTCCATAAATCCGTCTAAAATTTCTGTTAAGTACTCTATTTGATTCAAAACAATTACAACTAGCTCCAAATTTTTTCCTCTCCTTTTATCTTGACTTTATTTTTACGGCAAAGCCCTCCTCTAAGCGTTAGCGCAGGTGGGGGTCTTTACCTATTTTCAATAATTTACATCTGTCAGCTAGAATCACTGGATTTATATGAACAATTCTGGATAATCGTTCTTCGTATGAATATGAGATAATACAATCTAGTCAAGGTGAAACTCTTATATACAAGATTCCTTTCTATGTTTTTTTGATACTTCACTTACTATAGTATAACCTATCTATCCGCGACTTGGCAAATAACCCCTTTTCTATAATATAAAACAGCCAGAAGATTTATGCTGGTTACTGCCTCACATAAATCCTCAGACTGCTTTTTTAGGTGCGTTAAGCCTTAAATCCTAAACTTTAATACAAGCTGGTTTAATTCTTCTGCTAAATCCGCTAAGTTTTTGCTGGCATTTGCCACTTCCTGTACGGAAGCCGCCTGTTCTTCAGTAGCAGCTGATACTTCTTCTGTGCTGGCGGCATTTTCTTCTGCAATAGCCGCCATACTTTGCATAACATCAATCACTTGATTTTTTGCTTCCTCCATTGCTTGACCTGATTGATTAAGTACGGCTATAATCTCTTTTGTTTTCTCAATAGCCATAGCAATACCTTCAAATTTTTTCTCTGTCGCCACAACCCCCTCTGTTTGAGCTTGTGCCAATTTAGATACCTCCTGCATTGTATAAACAGCATTTTCTGTTTTACTTGTTAAGTCTGTAATGATGGATGTTATTTCTACAGTAAACTCTGTAGACTGTTCTGCTAGTTTTCTAATTTCCTCTGCCACCACCGCAAATCCTCGCCCTGATTCGCCTGCTCTTGCCGCCTCTATAGCAGCATTTAATGCCAAAAGATTTGTTTGTTCTGCAATACTTTGAATCATGTGACTAGCCTTGTCTATTTTTTCTGCACTCTGATTAGCATTTATGATCACTTGATGAATTTCTTCTGTCACTTTATTGTTAACCTCGGTTTTTTCTATGAGTTCTTTTAAAGTCCTAAAGCCTTCATCCTTTAGTGTCATCACTTTATCTGTAGATACATTTAACGCCTTCATACAATCCTGATTCTTTTCTATTAATCCCCCAATTTCTTCTACCTTTATAGCACCACTCTCCGTGTCTTGAGCCTGCTGACTACTGCTTTTAGCAACTTCTTCAATGGTTTTGGCTACCTCTTCTGCCATTTGGCCTGACTGTTGACTGGTAAGCGTTAAATGCTCAGAAGCAGTGGATAATGTTCCTCCCGTTTGCAGGATTTTTTCTAGTGTAATTTTAAGGTTTTCTGTAATTTTTTGGAAGGCATTAGATAACTGTCCAATCTCATCTTTTCTAGCTAATAAGTGGGCAGGTAAGTTCTCACTTAAATTACCCTCTGCTATTTTTATTGCCTGCTCAGTTGCTAAACCGATAGGTACTACAATGGAATTAGCGATAAAAACACTTAGTGTTAAAATAATCACAATTATAATTAAGCCCAATAACAGGATATATAGCATTAAATCTCTAGCCTGGCTATTTAAATCATTATGATCTGCAGTAGCTACAAGATACCAATCCCACGGCTCAAAATACCTAAACACAGCAATTCTATCTATATCTTCATATGTATATTCAATAAGCCCATTTTTTTCACTCACTATTTGTTTGGCAAAGTCATGGACTAAGAGATTCTCTCCCCTATTTGTTGGATGAAACAGTAGTTCTCCAGATGAATCCATAATATATACGTATCCTGAACTACCTAAAGAAACATTACTGATAATCCCTTCAAAGATTGTATCCAGCTCTGGTACACCCACATACAACATACCTACTATGTTATTTGTTTGATCATAAAGCGGTTCATAGGCTGTAACGTACCAATCTCCTAATACATTTGCCCTTCCATAATACCTCTCACCCTTTATAACACTTTGATAAACAGGAGAATCACTTTGAATGGCGGTGCCTACAGCTCTTTGTCCACTATCATGCCTAACGTTAGTACTAATTCTAACAAATTCATTGTTGTGTAGTATAAAAATAGTTGTCGTACCTTGCACCATTACATACATTTCATCAACAAATGTCTCATCTAAACTTAATAGCCTGTCTCCTGCATACATTTTGGGTAGCTTATATTCTCCTACATCAATATGTTCTTCATCTTGAACTCTTATTTTTCCTAAGTTATAAAGAAATTTTTCAGTGGTGTTTAATATACTGGTTGTTTGTTTGGTTAATAAATCATTTCTTTCATAGGAAACATTATAAGTAGATTCGATGGCTATATTCATCTTTTCTTCTACTTCTTTATACAGTGCGTTTTGAGATTTATTTACAGCTAAGGTTCCCAAGGTGCCTATGCACAATACTACAATTACTAAATAGCTGATGATTAATTTCTTTTTTAATCTCATTTTTATCCCCCCTATTGAATGTAACCTACCAACCTTGATTTTTCTTCAGTCCAGAACCCCACCCTTCTTACATTGTTAAATATTTATTAATTAAGTATACCATATTTTTACTAATTATATATAATGTATAGTTTAGTACAATACTATATTTTTTACCTTTCAAAAGAATTTAAGCTTTGTTATGCAAGACTTTATTATTCTGGTGAAACTGAAGGATTTTGATTTATGGCACTAGTTACAATCCTGAGGATTTTTTTTCAATAACAATATCTTATTTTTAATAGAGCTTTAAACAAAGTTTTCCTTATAAAAAACTGCCAGTTGCTGTATGCAACTGGCAGTTTTTTATATTTTATGTTGGGGTATAAGATCCCCAATTTTAGGGGTTAGCATAGATATGCACTTCTACTTTTTAGCAATGCTAGTTACTATATCCTTTTCAACACGGATAATAACATTATCTCCAACCTTAACCTCCCTTAGATCCAAACTCTTCACTACTGAGAAAATCTTATCATTGCCATCTATACGTAATACTAGAATTGGATGATCATCTGTATATTTAGCAATCAGTCTTCCTTCATATTTTGTTGCTCCTTGATTCACTTTTATTTCTATGACGTCTGTTCCTCTTACCTTGATATCTGCCTTCATATTCACCTTTATATCTTCCAGCAACTTTCTCTCACCATCTATTTCAATAATCGCCTCATCCTTTACATAGTAGAGGACTTCTTTATTATTATGCACCACCACGATCTCTCTATTTTTATCACTTATAGACTTGATCACGACTTCCTTCATGGTTATAACTCTATTTCCTAGGTTTTCTGCGTAAATTTCTACTACAGTATTATTTTTATCTAGTTTCAAAACTACTTCATCATTCTTTTGTAATTCTTGAAGGCTTCCGGTTTTTTCATCTATTTCTACCTTAACAGAATCAGCTATTAATAAGTAAATATAAGCCGTTCCTTCTTTTATAGCGATTCTTCTGGTTTGTACATCAATGCTTTCAATCGTTGTATGATATTGGTTATGAAGAACCTTATCGCTTTTTTCCTCTTTAACTTGCTCTTCTTGTAAAAATCTTTTTTGAATTCCCGGCGGCAATCCTCCCTTTTTTTCTAACCCAGGCGGTACAAATGCCCCAACAGTAGATGCGGTAAAGGTAAAGAACATTAGCAGTGCAACTAAACTTACATATTTTTTCTTCATTTCACTACCTCCTTAAATATTTTCTATTATATTGTTACGAAAACAATCAAAGTTTTAGGGTATTCTATAGATAATTTTTGATAAGTTTTCATATTTTTCCATACGCCCTACATTTCTACACTTGATTATTAAGGGTGTAGCATCTATTATAGATAAACAACATCAGGACTTAATTTTGATAGCAATTAGAGTAAATATTCTTTTTAAAATATTATAGCTTTTAATAAAATTATTTAGGGACTTGGGGATTCTTTTGAAATTCTAAAATAATCTTTTCTAAAGAGGTTCCTATCCTAGATATAGAGGAATAAAGCTAATAATGAAAGTTGTGTAATATAAATACCAGGTATACAATCAAAGGTAAAATAAAATTGCTAGGAGGTGTTTTGAAGTGCATGCATTGTTTATTGTTTTAAACAAACCAGAGTATCTAGATGAGATCCTAACAGAGTTTGTGAATATTGGCATCAATGGAGCTACTATTATAGATAGTCAAGGTATGGCAAGTGCCCTGGTAGAAGGTCATCATAGTGATATTCCTATCATCGGCAGTTTAAGAAATCTTGTGGATAGTTCACGTCCTTATAACAAAACCATTTTTACTATCCTGAAGGATGATAAAATAGTGGACCAAGCCATGGAAGCTGTTAATAAAATTGTAGGAGGCATGAATAGCAAAGGCACAGGAGTAATGTTTACTGTTCCTGTAGGTAAAATATTAGGTATAGAAAATTTAAACAAATAAGCAGTATATCGTATTAAGGAGGCGCATTTTTTTGAATGTTTTAGTAAAAATAAGTATCGTATTATTGATGGGAATTTTGGGCGGAAGACTGGCTAAGGTCTTACATCTTCCTTATGTGACAGGTTATTTACTAGGAGGATTATTGATCGGTCCTTCCTTTACCAATGTCATTACAGACACGAATATCAAAGTTTTTTCTATTGTAAATGAAATAGCACTAGCTGCTATTGCCTTTAATATTGGCAGTGAATTTCTTATCGAAGAGCTCATGAAGGTGGGAAAAAAGATATTTATTGTCACCTTAGCAGAGGTAGTTGGTGCTGTTACTATCGTATTTTTTACTAGTTATTTTTTATTGCATCAACCCTTTGAGTTGAGCATTATATTAGCTTCTATAGCTGCCGCTACTGCACCTGCTGCCACAATGATGATTATTAAGCAGTATAATACCAGTGGACCTTTAACCAAAACCATTCTACCAGTAGTAGCTATTGATGACGCCTTATGTGTCATGAGTTTTGGCATCGCTATGGCTCTAGCAAAAATTTCTTTTGGACAAGGAGAAACGTCTTTTTTAAAAATGATTACTTTACCCTTTGTAGAAATTTTTGGCTCCCTCATCTTGGGATTTGCTATAGGCTTTATGTTGACATTTCTCGCAAATAAAACAAAGACTGAAGATGAACTATTAACATTTGTACTAGCTTTTATTTTAGCTGGAGGTGGTCTTGCCCGTGTACTTCATCTATCTCCTATACTAACATGCATGATGATTGGCGCCACACTTACCAACCTTATGCAAAATCATAGAAAAGTTTTTCACATTATAGGAAAATTTACACCTCCCATCTATTTATTTTTCTTTACGCTAGCAGGAGCTAGCCTTCATCTTAATAGTTTAGGAAAATTAGGCTTATTGGGAATAGGATACATTTTAGCGAGATCTATAGGAAAAATTTTCGGAGCAGGTTTAGGAGCAAAAGCAATGGGTTATTCTAATGTTATTGTTAAAAATTTAGGGTTTAGTTTGTTACCTCAAGCTGGTGTAGCCATTGGTTTAGCTATGATCGCCAAACAGGAAGTGCCACAGATAGGTAATACCATAAGTACTGTTATCTTAGGAGGAGTTTTCGTATTTGAGTTAGTTGGTCCTATTATGGCAAAATTTGCTTTAAATAGAGCTGGAGAAATTCATCAAATTACTGAAACTTCTCAAGAGGTTATAAGCTAAAAACTAAATTTTTAAATTTAAAAACACCTTTCTTATTTTACTCCATAAGAAAGGTGTTTTTGTTAACTAGCTTCTCTCCTTGATTGAAAATCTATATCTTCATATATAGATATCTAACCTAACAACTTAAGTTATACATTTAATTATTTATAGAAACTTCAATGGATTGACCTGTGAAAATTTATAGCTATAATTAAAGTTTCTAACTTGGATATCTATAGATAAGCAAGTTCAAACTTTAATTTTGGTATACACGGTCTACGGTTTCGCCCCAAAACCGTGGGCTGCAAATGTACCCCTTAGTATATCAAAATTAAGTCCTGATGTTCTTTATCTATAACTAAAATTTATAATTATATTTTCACAAACCTATCCATAATGATAACCTATAACCTTTGCTGGACATTTCTTCATGATGATGGAGATACTTTCTTTTATATCATCATTAGTAGCTTCCTGCCTAAGTATTACTTTATTCTCTATGATAGTAAAATATTCAGGCAACAACTTTTCACATAAGCCACAACCTACACAATATTCTCCTTGAATACGTATCCTACTTTTTTCCCCTTTTGTGACATTGTCTTCCATGAGAATCTCATGTTTTTTTACAATAATTGCTACGATATATGCCATCATCAGTATGGCTATCGTTGTTAATACCCATCTTATCATCATAAACCTTGAACCTAAAAACTTTGCCTCATTGGCAAGCATAGGAATTTTCACAACTGCCCATGCACTTAGAATAATTACGATATTGGCAACACTAGCACCTTTTTTGAACAACATTTTGCAGATAGGAAATGCTGCATAAATAGGTCCTGCGGAAAAGCTTCCCAACACGAAGGAGAAAAGTGCTCCTTTTGCCCCAGCATTTTCTCCAAAGTTTTTGATAATCATGTCTTTTGGTATCCACGCTTCTATTAGTGCCGTTAAGACAAAAACAATTGGCATAACTTGAATCATTTCTTTAATATAGTAAAAGCTGCTCTTTGATGAATCGATGGCTTTCATTGGAAGGAAGATCATCAACAACAAATAGGTCAGCACCACTATGGATAGTAGTTTATTATTTTTTATAAATTTTACTATAGCCTTCATAGCAGCACCCCCATAACAAGAGAAATAAAGATGGCAAAAAGAAAGCTCAAAAGATTTCTAGCTAACGCGAACTTTAGCCCAAACTCCTGTTTTTCTAGCGGAAAAGTCACAAACCCCACCATAGTTAAGGTAGTTAGAAAAGCCACTGCTGGTATAATACTTATCCCTATATCTACAAAAGAACTTACTAAAGGAAAAGCCACAAAGGCAGGTATTAAAGTTATGCTGCCTACAAAAGCAGAAACTACTGTTGCAAACAATAGATTTGTTTTATCTAGCACATCCCTTACCCCCTCAGGAGGTATAAAGGTTAAGATTAATCCTATAAGGAACAAAATGCCTATAATTTGACCTACCATACGCTTCATCATGTTGGCTGTCATCTTCATTGAGGCAAAAGTTTTTTCTTTGTCTTTATACAAAGAGATAACAAGTCCAACGCCTGTTATTGTCCAAAGAAAAATCATGAAGACATCCATGTTATTTTCCTCCAAAATATTTAGGGTTTGGGGCTTTTACTACAAAGAACTCTAAAACTTCTTCATCATGATTATTTACCCTCATTTTAGTATTATAAGGAATATTAATGATTTGTCCCTCCTTGTAACTTTGCACTTCTTGTTCCCCTAACTGCAAACTCATAATGCCTTTTATAATAATCATATATACATTAGAATTTGAATAATGCTCAGGCAATCCTGTGCCTTTGACAAGAATCATATGATTTAATGCAAGGTTGTCATCATCAATAATCTTCTCAACAAGTTTTTCATTTTGCTGTTTAAATTCATAAATTTTCTCTATCATAACTACACTCCTTTTAAAAATCTTTTTTCTATATTATAATGTTTTTAAAACAACAAAACAGTAACCACGGTTACTAACTTTAAGGAGTTTTGTTATGAAAATAAAAAGTTTCCTGCCACTTCTTACTTGTATAGGCCCTTTTAAAAGCTTTACAGAGGAAGAATTATTAAAATTATTTTGTGAGGAAAATCATCAGATAAAAAAATATGAAAAGAATAGTATGATCTATCTTCAGAATGAAGTATGTAGCACTGTAGACATTATACTAAGGGGAGAAATTGTTATTCAAAAAATTGATACCAATGGAAATATCTTAACTCTGACTACCTTTGGAACCAGCGATGTCATAGGAGGCAATCTCTTGTTTTGTCACAATAATGTCTATCCTATGACAATCACTGCTAAAACTGATTCTATCTTACTCCATATGAAAAAAGATTTTATTTTAGAGTTATGTCAAAAAAGCAAAGAATTTTTGATAGAATTTCTTCACAGTATATGCGATAAAACCTTCATTCTTACAAACAAACTAAGCTCTATTACCATGAAAACCATTCGCCAGCGTATTAGTGAATTCTTAACTTATGAATACCATTATCAGCAAAACTATAGAATAAAACTTAATATGTCCAAAAAGGAACTGGCTGAAAGGCTGGGGATACAACGACCTTCTCTCTCAAGGGAATTAAGTAAAATGAGAGAAGAGGGCTTAATCATCTATGATGCTAAGTCTATTATGATTAAGGACTTAAGTATACTTCAGTCCTCTGACGCATAAAAGTAGTTTTTATGGTCTATTTTTAAGGAATTTCAACAAACTGCACTTTATTACCACACCACGCAAGAAATTTCTTGAGATTTTCATAGCTTATTGTAATACTAGCAGTATTAACATTGGGATGCAACGTAACTTTTTCTTGTGAAACTAAGTCTTGATCTATCAGTACTTCTACTTCTTTATTTATATCATTGATCAATCCCATGGGAGACACTGCCCCCGGCTCTAATCCCAAATACTTCTCAAGTCTTTCATCAGAAGCAAAGCTTAGTCGGGTGCTGCCAATTTGCTTAGCTATTGCTTTGGTGTTTGCTTTTTTTGAGCTATCTACTAAGACCAAATAGTGTTGATCTCCTTTAGAGTTACGTAAAAATAAGTTTTTGAAATGAATTACCTCAAGGTCCATCTCCAACTCTTCTATGGCTGCAATCGTAGCTACAGGGGCATGGTTATATTTTTCATAAGGAATAGCTAGTTTTTCTAAAACTTCATATACTTTAGATTCTTTTTTGTCCATCTTGTAACACTCCTTCTTTTGTATCATAAGTATTGTATTTCTTCTCTATCTTAGTTTGCTTTATCTAAATATTGTACCTAAATAGAGTAGGATATGCAAATTTTGCTAATATAATAAGTTGTAGTAAATATGTTACACCTGCTACGCCACAGGGACAGTGGCACATAAAAAATATACATAGCACATGAGCCGTGAGAATTGTCACCCTGAGCACAGCGAATGGGTCTTAAATGTCTATGATATAAGATTCTTCACTACGTTCAGAATGACAAAACCCGAATAAAAAATATTATTAAATTTAGTTGATTAATACAAGTAAGTTGGGTATATAGATAAAAATAAGTTGATAAATAAAAAACAAACATTCTAGGAGGAATTTTGATGTTGAATACTGTAGAGGTAACAAAAAATATCCACTATGTGGGGGTAAATGATAGAGAAACTCATTTATTTGAAAACTTATGGCCTTTAGATAAGGGGGTTTCCTATAATGCCTATCTCATCAACGATGATAAAGTTGCTATAATAGATACCGTCAAAAACACTAAAATGGATGCTTTTATGGATAAAGTTGAGGGCATTATTGGAGATAAATCAGTGGATTATCTGATTATCAATCATATGGAGCCAGATCATTCAGGGGCTATTAAAGCTGTAAGAGAAAGATACCCTAAAGTGATGCTTGTAGGAAATAAAAAGACCTTTGAATTTTTAGAAAACTTTTATGGAAAAATGGACAACTATTATATTATTGACGATGGGGACACCTTAGACCTGGGGGAACATCAGCTTAAATTTTACTTAACACCTATGGTTCACTGGCCAGAGACCATGATGACTTATGAAGTTAACAACAAGGTGTTGTTTTCAGCAGATGCCTTTGGGGGCTTTGGAACATTAGATGGTGGAATTTTTGACGATGAAGTAAATCTGGAATTTTATACTGATGAAATCAGACGTTACTATTCTAATATTGTTGGTAAATACGGTGCCATGGTACAGAAGGCTTTAAAGAAACTAACAGAAGCTGCTATCGACATTAAAATCATTGCCCCTACCCACGGTCCAGTATGGAGAACCAACCCTTCTTGTATCATAGACTACTATGATCGTTGGTCTAAAGCCCAAACACAGGAGGGTGTTGTGATTGTATATGGCTCTATGTATGGGAATACACAGAAAATGGCAGACTTTATTGCTAGAAAGCTTTCTGAAAAAGGTATAAAAAACATTAGGATTTATGATGCTTCCAAAACCCATGTTTCCTACATTATAAGCGATATTTGGAGGTTTAAAGGGGTAGTTTTGGGTAGCTGTGCCTATAATACTGGTTTATTCCCTTCTATGGAGGCAGTCATACATAAAATAGAAAACTCTCAATTGAAAAACCGCTATCTTGGTATCTTTGGAACTGCTTCTTGGAGTGGCGGAGGGGTTTCTACTTTAAATCAATTTGCTGACCGAATCAAGTGGGAAAAAATTGGAGAATCTGTAGAAGCTAAGTCTTCTCCTAAAGCAGCAGAATTTGAGATGTGTGAGAAAATAGCAGATGAATTAGCTGAAAAACTCATTGCTGAAAGAGAAGTATTATAATGATAAAAAGGATTGGGAAGAGCGAGTATCTCCCAATCCTTTTTATGAAATTTTGTTTAAGTCGACTACTTCTTCCTTCACTCCTTCACGGTGACAAGCTATTTTGTGGCCTTTTTTTACTAAGCTTAAAAGAGGAACTTTCTCACCACATACAGTCGTAGCTTGACTACATCTTTCAGCATATTTGCAACCACAAGATGCCTTCTTACTGCTGATCACTTCATCAAAAGAAAAATCTAAGACTTTCCCCTCCTGCGGATAAGGGTTTAATACAGAACCCAATAGCTTTTTGCTATAAGGATGTCTTAGTGCTGTTAAATCATTAGCATCTTCTATCTCTTCTACAATTCTTCCTAGATACATCACTGCTATAGTATCTGCAATATAGTCCACTGCTTCAATATCATGGGATATAAACAAATAAGATAAGTTAAATTCCTTTTTTAAATCCACCAGCAGGTTTAAAATTTGTGCCTGCACTGATACGTCCAAACTGCTGATGGCTTCATCTAAAACAATCAATTTAGGTTTTAAAGCAATGGCTTTAGCTATACATATCCTCTGCAATTGTCCTCCGCTAAACTGATGAGGATATTTATGAATATCTTTATGGCTTAGACCTACGATTTCCAGTAGCTCCAATACCCTTTTTTTCTCTTCTAGGGGACTTAAGTTCAAGTAATTTCTTATGGGTTCACTAATAATTTTTTCTATTTTTTGCTTAGGATTCACAGAGCTATGATAATCCTGAAAGACCACCTGTAGATCCCGTCTTAAGGTCTTTTGCTGTCTACTAGTAGATTTATAAAAATTTTTTCCTTGGAAGAAAACTTCACCGCTATTGGGTTTTTCTAAGCCTAAGATAATTTTCCCTAAGGTGCTTTTGCCACAGCCGCTCTCCCCCACCAGCCCTACACAAGTTCCTTCTTCTATGGCTAGACTAACATCCTTTACAGCTTCTGTCATTTTTCCTTTTCCCCATAGGCTGTTGCCAGATTTGTATACTTTTGTCACCTCTTTGATCTCAAGCAAGCTCATCTAAAATCATCTCTTTTCCACGGGCATATTTGACACATCTTACTAAATGATTTTTTATTCCACCTACTTCATCCATCGTATACTCTCTACAGGCTGCCTCTACTTCACTGCACCTTTCTAAAAAAGGACATTGATTCCCCAAGTTTAAAAGAGAAGGAGGCTGACCTTCTATAGGTTTTAATCGTTTTTTATTCAGCTGAAATCTTGAAGCTAGTAAACCGCGGGTATAGGGGTGAGCAGGATGTTTGAACAGTTCCTCTACAGGAGCTTTTTCTACAATATAGCCACAGTACATCACTGCTACTTCATCTGCCATTTGTGCAATCACACCAAGGTCATGGGATACTAATAGTACCCCTGTGTTATTATGCTTTACTAAGCTTTTTAGCTGTCCCAAAATTTGATACTGTACCGTTACATCTAAAGCGGTGGTAGGTTCATCTGCAATCAATACATCAGGGTTCATAGCTATGGCAATAGCAATCATAACCCGCTGCAACATGCCGCCACTTAATTGAAAAGGATATTGCCTCATGATTTTTTCTGCTTCAGGTAGACTTACCTTTTTTAGATTTTCTATGGCAATTTTCTTCGCTTCTCTTACACTTACTTTTATATGATTCTGGATGGTATCTACAAAATGGCTGCCTATGGTTCTTAAAGGGTCAAAAACACTCATGGGGTTTTGCATAATCATAGCGATTTCTTTACCCCTTTGCTTTCTCATTTCTTCTTCTGAAAGAGAAAAAATATTTCTTTCCTTTAGTCGGACCTCTCCCTCCGTCTTCCAGTCTTTATTTTTCAATAACTTTAGTAAAGACAGCGACATAACGGATTTACCACAACCACTTTCTCCCACCAAACCCAGGATTTTTCCCTTTTTAATTTCTAGATTTACACCATTCACCGCTCTAAGCATACCTTCTTGACTGGGAAGATATACTTGTAACTCTTCTACTTTTAAAACCACTTCTTCTTTCATTATTATCCTCTCCCCTTAGTAATTTTTTTCTTCAAGGGTATCTCTTAAAGCGTCTCCAATAAGATTAAAGGAAATTACTGTCATAAGAATCATCATTCCAGGATACATCATTAAGGAAGGATTGCTTCTTATAAACTGTCTTCCATCATTCAACATAGCTCCCCATTCAGGGTCAGGGGGCTGTACCCCAAGACCTAAGAAAGAAAAGCCTGAGATGTGTAGAATCACCTTTCCCAAATCTAAAGTAGCTAATACAATAACTTGTGGTAATATATTGGGCAATATATGCTCAAAGATAATTTTAAAGTCAGAACTTCCCGATACTTTTGCAGAGAGAACAAAGTTTCTCTCTTTATAACTTAACACCATGCCTCGAATCATTCTAGCGTACCATACCCACTGAACAGAGATCATAGCTATCATTAGGTTTTTTAACCCAGGTCCTAACATACCGATAATCACTAAAGTCAAAACCAAACTCGGAAAAGCCAAAATCATATCACATAGCCGCATAATAATACTATCTATATAGCCTCCCTTGTAGCCTGAAAAGGTTCCCACTATGACACTAATGGTAATAGTAATCACCATAGATACTACCGCAGTTCCTAAGGAGACTTTTGTGCCATAAATCAGTCTTGATAAAATACATCTTCCTAAATGGTCTGTGCCTAAAGGAAAATTTCTACTAGGCTCCAATAATTTATTCATTAAGTCTACTTCATTAGGGTCATTGGGTGCAAGAGCAGGAGCTAAAAAACTAAAAAGCACCATCACCCCTAGAATAAAAATACTGATGATCATCATCTTATTTTTTAATAGTTTGGGCATTTTTTCCTGTACAATCATCTTTAATCCTCCCCCATTCTAATACGGGGATCTAAAATACCATAGAGAATATCCACTAAGAGATTTGAAAATACAAATATGATGGCTATCAGCAATACATAGCATTGAATTACAGGGTAATCTCGATTAAAGATGGCAGAAATAATATACCTGCCTACCCCCGGCCATGCAAAAACATTCTCTACAATTACGCTTCCCGCTAGCATATGACCCATACTCATGCCAAAGGCTGTCACCACTGGCAACATAGCATTTTTTAGCACATGCCTTAGGATAATAAATCGCTCCTTCAATCCCCTGGTCTTAGCATAAAGAACAAAATGTTCATTTAAGTTTTCTAAGATCGTGGTTCTAAGTAATCTTGTATAGGTGGCTACTGAACCTAATGCTAGGGTTAAAGAAGGTAGAATAAGATGCTGTATAGAGCCTCGTCCCATCACTGGCAATAAATCTAGCTTTAAAGAAAAAAAGTAGATAAACAAGAGCCCTATCCAAAAGCTAGGCATAGAGGCACCAACAAAGGCAAAAAACCGACAAATATGATCAAAGGCTGTATCCTTATAAAGGGCTGAGAAAATAGCCATGGGGATACTGATAACAATCACTAATATTAGAGAAGTTATGGCTAATTGAATGGTTGCAGGAAAATAGTATAGCAGTTCTTCTAGTACTGGGTTTCTAGTGGCAAAAGACTTCCCAAAATCCAGCCTCATGGCATTTCGTATCCAATGAATATATTGCTGATATAATGGCTGGTCTAGACCTAACTCAGCTCTAGTAACAGCAATAGCTTCATCTGTCGGTGGAATTTGTGACATTCTCAAATAGACCTCTGCTGGATCAACAGGGACAAGTTGTACTAAAATAAAAGTTATGATAGAAATTCCCAGTAAGATTGGAATTAAACTTATGAGTCGTCTTAAAATAAAGTTTCTCATTTTTCCTCCATCAATATCCATTTGTTGTTTGTAACTCTTCCAGTATAGACATACACCTGTAAATTTTAATATACTAAGGGCTACATTTGCAGCCCACTGTTTTGGGCAAAACCGTAGACCCTGTATATTGCAAAGTGTATGTCTCTATATACTTAGGAGAGTTAGTAGATTATTTTATATCCATATTTACAAAAGGTATTTCATACATTGTTTCAAGGAACTCCACACCTGAAACATAATCATGATAAACAGCAATATTAGTTTGGTAAGAAATCGGTAAATAAACAGCTTGTTCATGCAAAGTGCCTAAAATATATTCATAAAGTGCTTGACGCTCTTCTTCATCCGTGCTGATTAATACTTCAGTGATCTTAGCATCGATTTCTGCCTTCATCGGTAAACCAATCTGTGCTTGATAATCTGCATGGGCAGGGGTTCTCATTGAACCTACAAGGGCATGTGGATCGTAAGGTGCTCCCGAGCTGTCACTAAAGATTAAGTTGAAATTTCCATCCTTTTGTCTTTGCAGATGAGAAGCTCTTTCCTCGCCTACTAAGTTAAGGTTAATACCTACTTTTCTTAAATCTGCCTGCAAAACTTCCGCAATAGACTTTTGTGCAGTATCATCACTATCAAAGCTTAAATCTATTTCTAGCACTTCACCATTCTTTTCTCTGAACTCCTTACCTTCAGCCAACTTCCAACCTGCTTCATCTAAAAGAACATTAGCCTTTTCTACTTCATAGTTATAAGGCTCTAAGCCTAAATCACAGTAAGGAACGTTTGGTGCAAGTAAGGTATCTGCCTTTACCTCTGTGCCATAAAATACAGCATCGATTAGTGTTTGTTTATCAAAGGCATGTTGTATCGCTTGACGTACTGCCAATTCCTTTGTAGCACCCTTGTTAGAGTTAATAGCCAGTAATCTTGTAGCTAAAGGTTGAGAAATACCTGTTTCATACTTACCAGAATCTCTTAGTTGTTTATAGGAATCTAAACTAATCAGACCACTGCCATAAATTAAATCAATTTCTTTTTTCTCAAAAGCCATGGCTCTTGTCTCACCATCAGGAATAATTTTAACAACAACTTTATCTACCTTCGGTTGTGTTCCCCAGTAATACTCATTTTTTGTAAAAACAGCATATTCCCCTAGTACTACTTCACTCAATACCCAAGGTCCTGTACCAATAGGCTTTTCGATCCTTTGTGCTGTACTACCGTCTTCAGGGAAACCAGCTTCTCCTAAAAATCTTAAAGGTCTGATTAATGCTAATTCTTGAAGAGCAGGATAATAAGGATTTTTAAACACCACCTTAAGGGTATGTTCATCTATTACTTCTGTATCATCGATTTGTGCAATTAAATCTAACCAACTATGTCTTTCAAAGTTAGCCAATACTGCATCAAAGTTCTTTTTTGCTATATGGGCATTGAATTCACTTCCATCAGAAAATTTCACCCCTTCACGCAGTTGAAAAATGTATTCTTTTCCATCAGGAGAGATTTCCCAATCTACTGCTAACTGAGGTTCAATTTCTCCACCTTTACCGTATGTTACTAAAGCTTCATATACCATATCTTGAGCAAACATTTGGTTTGGAGAGTAAGCATGTGGATTTAGCTCTCCTAAGTCTCGCGGCCAAGAAGTTGTTAGCACCTTCTCTCCTGTTGCTGTATCTTCACCTTCTCCAGTAGCAGGTTGATTGTTGCTTCCACAGCCAGCCAACAACATAGAAGCTGTTAAAATGAAACTTAATAATAAAATATACCATTTTTGCTTTTTCATAAGTTGATGTACACCTCTTTCTTTTCATTTGTATTGTTAGAACTGCTTAAACACCTAATGTACTATAAAATAAGTTACTATTGACTCCTTGACACTCCCCCTTTAAATTTATGCATCATTTAATAGTTTTCGCTGGGTCATGTTAATTTTTTATCAATTCCATTAGATGGAGATTTTTTGCAAATAAAAAACCACAAAGTAAAATAGAACCTTATCATTCTAATTTAACCTTCATGGTCAATAGCAAAGGACATGCATTATATTCTGCTGTCTTCTATCAGAGATTGGCTTCATGCCTTTAAATAATCCTGTAGTTTCTTTAGCAGACTAATTGATTGTATTATCATTAGTATAATATAATTGCAGAAACTTGTCAAATAATTAACTTGTTTTTTAGTTGCTAAATCTTTCATTGAAACCAAAGCTTGCCTGATGTTGTCTTCCTAAGTTCTTTAACTCCATCGTGATCCATATCCCTGTTAGAATAGAGGAAAGTAAATCAGCCAAAGGCCCTGCCATTAAGACACCCTCCAGTCCAAATATTTTAGGTAAAATCAGTAGTGCTGGAATTAAAAAGATTACCTGTCTTGATAAGGTTAAAAAGGCCGCTTGTTTTGGCTTTCCTATCGCTTGAAAATAACTGGCAGAAACGATTTGAAACCCAATCATAGGTAAAAACACCATAAATATCTTAATTGCCTGTGTTCCAAAGGCAATCAACTCTGCATCTTCACGGTTGAAAAAAGCCACCATCTGCTGAGGAAATAATCTTGTTCCAACAAATCCAATCATAACGATAATGGTTGCTCCAAGGATGCCTAGTTTTAATGCTTCCTTCACTCTGTCGAACTTACGGGCACCATAGTTATAACCAATGATGGGTTGCACCCCTTGATTAATTCCAAATATCGGCATTAGGATCAATGTCATAATGCTGGTTATTACCCCCATACCTGAAATAGCAATGTCTCCCCCATAAGTAGTTAAAGATTTATTCATCAATACATTTAGAAAACTAGCAGCAATCTGCATAGCAAAAGGTGCTGAACCTAATGCTACAATTTTATTTATGACTTCAAAATCTAGTTTTAAATTTGCAGCACGAATTTTTAATGTGCTTCTACCTCCAAGAAAATGGTAAAGTACCCATGCCGAAGATACTGCCTGAGATATAATAGTAGCTAATGCAGCACCCCTTATTCCCCAATTAAAAACAAAAATAAACAAGGGGTCCAAAGCTGTGTTAAGTAATGCACCAATTAACATGGTACACATAGCAACTTTGGGATTTCCTTCTGCACGGATAAAGTTATTCATCCCAAAACCGATAGATTGAAAAACTGCACCCCATAATATAATCTGTAGATATTCTTTTGCATAAGGCATTACCGCCGCACTAGCACCAAAAACTCTTAGTAAAGGCTCAAGAAAAATAGAACCTACTACAGATATGGTTAAAGATATACCTATCAGCAAGACCAAAGCATTTGCCAAAATCTTTTCTGCTTCTTCTTTCCTTCCTTCTCCCAGCCTAATGGAGATTAAAGCATTGGCCCCCAAACCGATCAACATGCCGCAGGCCATGATAAAAAGCATAATAGGAAAACCAATGGTGATTCCTGCAAGCCCTAAAGAACCTACACCATTACCTATAAATATTCTATCTACTACATTATACAAAGCATTTACCAGCATCCCTATAATCGCTGGAATAGAGAATTTTAATAACAATTTAAATACTTTTTCTTCTCCTAACTGTTTTGATTGATCCATTCTTTTCTCCTTTCACTCCACATAAAATTTATATTAATTGAAGTTATCAATTATTTTCATCAAAAAAAATCTCAACTGTTGTATTTCTTCCTCTTGAAACCCTTCTAAGGTTTTCCCCATCACCTTCTCGCTAATTTCTTTAAACCGAGGCATAAATTCCTTTGCTTTTCCAGTTAGCTTAATGATATGAGAACGTCTATCAGTAGAATTTCCCTCTCTTACCACCCAGTCATCCTTTATCAATCCATCAATCGTTCGTGTAACAGCAGGTCTTTCTATATTTAATCTTTCAGCTATTTGAGCAGGCGTGGTATCATTGCTCTTAATCTCTTCCTGAAATCTAAGATCCATTAAAACTCGCCACTGCGATGAAGTAAGCTGATATTCTTTTAGCTGATTATTCAGTTCCCATTTGATTAAGTGAGATGTCTTGCTTAATAAGCATCCTAAACTTCTTTCTTGCTTCCCCATTTTTTCCCTCCCTCCTCCTGTTTGATTAACATGTTAACTATTAATATGATAACTATTTTTACATGCTATTGTCAAGAGTTTTTTAGTATTTTGGAAGTATTTCTTCATACCTTATGTATGATAGAATATAAAAGATAAATTGATAAGAAGAGATGATTCGTACCAAATCTTTTTTGCATCCCTTTAGCTTGTCTAGGAAATAATGATAAGTGAAAAGCTACAAAGAACAACATTGGAGGTCATTATGAAAAACTTTAAAAAATATTTAGTTTTTGCCCTAGCTGTAGCAGCCTTTGGTGAAATTTATTTTTATCCTTTTAATAGTACGTTGCGATTTTCAGCAGCCATTATTGTACTGAATTTAATTTTATTGGTAAATAAAAAAATTTCTCCTTTTTTTACTTGTGCTTTTTCAGGTATTGCTGTCTTTTTACAAAGAAGTTTATTAAGTATAGTATTTTTTTCCTTAACACCACAGGATGTTTTTCTTTTGCATGGTCCTTCTATTATTTATTATGTTGTTTATGGCATACTTGTCTCCTTGTTTCAGGTTCAAGAGAATAGAGACAGTGTTATAAAGACAATTATTTTTTTGTCCTTTAGTGATATAATAAGTAATACGACTGAAATTCTCATTAGACAGGATAAATTCCTCGCTCCTTTTCTTCAAGTCCTTATTTTAGCAGGGATTACTCGAAGTATCAGTGCTTATTTAATTTTTCTTTTTTATAAAAAGCAAGAGCTTTCCTTACTTACTCGAGAACATCGGAAAAAATATGCACAGCTTAACCTACTGATTTCCAACATTCAAGCAGAAATGTTTTATTTAAAAAAGTCTGCCCGTGATATTGAAAATGTTATGAAGAAAAGTTATGCTCTTTATGAAGAGGCCAACATTGATAGTACTTTGAAAGAAAAAACCCTAAATATCGCTTTAGAAATCCATGAGATCAAGAAGGATTACTATCGGGTATTAAAAGGTTTTGAAAGCTTTTTAGATGACTTTGAAGAAAATGGGAGGATGATGCTGGCAGATATGTTTGCCATCATCCGTGAAAATACCTGGCGATATTTAAAAGAACATGACCTCGATATTTCTATTACTTTTAATTATGAGGATAATTTTAAAGTGCAGAAATATTATCATTTATTTACTATTTTAAACAACTTAATTATCAACGCCATAGATGCTTGTGAAGGGAGGGGAACCATTCAAGTATTGCAAAAAAGTAGTCATAATGATATTCTATTTCAGGTTATTGATGACGGTGAAGGCATTGAGGTAGAAATTCTTCCTTATATTTTTAATCCAGGGTTTACTACAAAATATGATGAAAAGAGCGGTGCTCCTTCTACAGGTATTGGTTTATCTCATGTCAAAAGTATGGTAGATGAACTAATGGGAACTGTAAAGGTAATCCATGAAGTAGAAGATAAAACGATTTTTGAGATTGTACTACCAAAAAAAATACTGATTGGGTGATGACAATGATGAGTACTTTTTTGATTATTGATGATGATATTAGTGTAAGAAAAATGCTTGAACAGTTAATTATGAAAAACAACTTAGGTAAGGTTGTAGAAGAGTTGGGTAGTGGAGAACATGCAGCAGAAGAAATTATGTTTTATCAACCTGATATTGTCCTCATTGATTTTCTCTTGCCCCAGAAGGATGGGGTTGAAATTATTCAATCCTGCCGGTCGCTTGGATATAAAGGGAAGTTTATTATGATCTCTCAAGTAGATAATGATAATATGATCGCAAAGGCTTATGAAAATGGCATTATTTTCTTTATACATAAACCTATCAATAGAATAGAAGCTATCAATGTTATAAAAGGTGTTTGTCAAAACCTTCAACTTGAAAGATCAGTAGCAATGATTAAAGATGCAGTATTTCACATTGATCAAGGAAAACAAATAAATCCTCAAGACAGCTGGAAGGATCAAATAACTCCTGTTTTTACAGACATTGGTATTGTTGGAGAATCCGGATATAAAGATTTGTTGAAACTTATTGGAGAGATTATTATCTTAAAGAAGAAAAGCAAATCCTCTAATTATCAGCTACAGGATATTTATCTACAAATAGCCGAAGAAGAAAGTCTGCTTCACAATACTCCTGTTCTTGCAAGGACAATCGAACAGAGAATCCGAAGAACTATTTTAAAAGGGCTACAGAATATTGCTGCCTTAGGAAATGACGACTATTACAATAATAAATTCACAGAGTATAGTAGTGTTTTGTTTGATTTTAAACAAGTAAAGCAAGAAATTAGACATATCAATAATCCTAAAGAGGATAGGGGAAAAATTAATGTAAAAAAATTCGTGGAGGGTGTTGTTTCTAAACTGAATTTTTAGAACAATGATTGTCTTCTGGCATAATCTATCAAGCTACCGAATACTTTAATTTTTTTTCTATCATTTTTGTCGCTTCTTGTTACAACTAGTCGTATATTGTAGTGCGCTCCTTATAATAAGTTTGTAAACGATATCTTACAAAATTTTAAGGAGGCATGCAAATGGTATTACAACTAGATGTTATTCAAACAATAGCTTTAGCAGTAGTAGTTTTACTTGTAGGACAAACTATCCGAGGAAAAGTAAGTTTATTGGAAAAGTTTTGTATTCCTGCACCTGTTGTAGGTGGATTGATTTTTGCACTATTAGCTTTATTCTTAAGACAAACCAATATCTTACTATTCCAATTCGATACTGCGCTTCAAAGTATTTTAATGACAGCTTTTTTCACTACTGTAGGATTTACAGCTAGCTTAAAACTGTTGAAAAAAGGTGGATTTCAAGTTGCACTATTTTTAATCTTAGCTATTATTTTAGTAGCCCTGCAAAACGTTATTGGTGTTACTTTGGCAAGAGTTTTCGACTTAAATGCTTTAATAGGTCTTTCTACAGGATCTGTACCTATGACAGGGGGTCATGGAACCTCAGGTGCTTTTGCTCCTTTATTTGAAGAACGTGGAGCTATTGGTGCATCAACTGTTGCTATGGCTTCTGCTACTTTTGGTTTAATCTGCGGAAGTATGTTAGGTGGTCCTATTGCCAAGAGATTAATTGAAAAAAATAATTTAGTAAAAACTGAAACTTTAGTAGCTGCTGCTGCTGCTGCTAAAGAAGAGAACAGTTCTACTCCTTTAGTTCCTAAGAATTTCTCTACAGCAGCATTCCAAATTATTTTAGCAATGGGAATTGGTACAGTTGTTTCGCTGCTTATTCAAAAGACAGGTGCAACATTCCCTTCTTATATTGGTGCTATGTTTGCAGCTGCAATTATAAGAAACATCTCAGATCTGACACATGCTTATAAAGTAACCAGCACTGAAATAGATATTTTAGGTAACATTGCTTTATCTATCTTCTTATCTATGGCCCTAATGGGATTAAGATTATGGGAATTAGCTGACTTAGCTGTTCCAATGCTTGTTATGTTGTTCTTCCAAGCACTTCTTATGGGATTATTTGCTTACTATGTAACCTTCAACGTAATGGGAAGAAACTATGATGCAGCAGTTTTAGCAGGAGGACATTGTGGTTTTGGAATGGGAGCTACACCTAATGCTATCGCAAATATGGAAGCTATCTCAAACAAGTACGGTCCAGCTCCAGCAGCATTCTTTATCATCCCTCTAGTAGGAAGTTTCTTTATTGACTTTGCCAACGTTGGAATTATTACAGCATTTATAAACTTCTTTTAGTGAAAATAAAGATCGGATACTAACATATTAAAAAGACGTCTGGAATTTTCTTTGAAAATCTCTAGGCGTCTTTTTATTGGTTATTTTAAGTCAGGGGGACGTTTTGTTTGACTTATCTTATTAAAGGTTTTTTAAAGCGCCAAACATCATTGTTACAGCTAAAAGATCCGCCGAACCTCCTGGAGAGATATTTCTATCAATAAACTCTCTATCCATCTTAATGATTCTTTGTTTACCTTCTTCTGTAAACATACCGCCTCTATCTAGTACTTCCCTTGCTGAAGTTTTCACATACTCAAGTGTCTCCCAATCATGCCTTCCCAAAATATTGCTATCCTCTGTCACAGTCATTAAGTGCAATAGTACTTGCACTAAAGTATCGTTCATGTTTTTGCCACTTTTTATCAGTTCCTGAAATATAGGCAGACTATGGGTTCTTACTGTATGAAATCCTGATTCCACCTCTCCCCGTATGCCCTTAACGCCATACTTTTGGAAAAGTTTTTCTCCATAGGTACAAGGACTTGCCTTACTAACATTTCCTAGTTCTCTATCAGAAATTCCCTTCGTCATACTCTTCACTTTATCACAGATCTTTTCTACCTGCATTTTCAAACTTTGCGCTTCTCTGTATTGGACTGCTGCAACAGCTACAATAATCCCAAGGGAAAAAATCAAACCTTTATGGGTATTAATTCCTTGTGTCGTCCGAAACATTCTTTTTTCTCCTTGAATACCTATAGGTCGGATACTATTCATTAACTCAGTTAATGCCTTTCCTTCGAATCCAGTCCCCGCTTTTGCACATTGATAAAAAGTATTACTCAAGGCAGCACTGCTTGCCATAAAGGTAAAAAAATCCATGTCCTTATGGGCACCAGCATTATTTCGGTCCACAAGCCCTGGCTTGGGGGTAGCTGATACTTCATACAACATGGATTTTATAGCTAACTCACTTAAATACTGACAAATATCAAAGTCTTTGAACACGTTAAATTCCTCCATCACTAGCATTAACTTAAACCATAAATTGTTATCTTAAGGGGAGTAAAGCGTAGCCCCGCGGTGTAGCACAAGATCCTTCGCTATGCTCAGGATGACAGTTTGAGAAAAAATTTTCGAAATAATAGGGTTAAGTTCACGCCTATGATTCCTCCATAAAAATCTCACTTTAAAAACAGTGCTTTCTTATCAGTTTATTTACACCATCTATAATTTCCTCAAGACTATGATTTTTCACTCGCATACACACTCTAGCATCTTCATTGCAAAGAATGCATCGTCTGCTTTCTAGACCTATATCCCCTCGTCCTATAGAAGTCCCATCTTCTTTATAGACATCTATATCAAAAACTCTCCCTAATGGATGATTACTTTCTATATGTATCGCTGCCTGTTTAGCCTCCAACGTTGTTAGCTTGGTCACGATTAAAAGACTCTTACCATCTGCTCCTGAAAGAATTTCTGTAAATACACTGTCGGCAGTGTACCTAGAGGTTAATAACTGCTGCAAAACTTCGAAGACCTTCAACGCCTCTACAGTGTTTTTATGATTACCTGGATAGTTGATTTTGCCACAAACCACCGGTAGTTGATATTTACTGATCAAGTCCAATATGGTATTATATCGTTCTTCCCTATCCTGTAGAATATCCTTCATCAATGGGGGGAGTCACTCCTTTTTATTTTTTCTATGATGGGTTTTGCCGCTTCTGATCTTAAAAACTCATAGGTAACTGGATGAACGAGTCTCTCTATGCTGTACCAGTCTTCCTTTCTTATCAATCTTCTTACTTCGGAAGCACTAACAGCCTTTTCTTGAAGATTTAATCTATCCACTTCCACAACCTCAATTCCCCGCTGAGGTAGTGTAGCCAGCAATGCTTCGTTATACTGACTTGTCACCTTACAGTAGGGTTCTGTTCCAATGTATCGTTTTTCTATATTAAAAACTGGAGCAATATACTTTCCAAAGATCCCCGCATCTAGTTTTGTGTACGCCCTTAACCGATCTCCCTCCTGCCTTAAAAAATAAGAAGGAAAAGTGGTGGAGGAAATAATATAGTTACCTCCCGGTAAAACATGAATATTTTTCAGATCCTCTGTTCCTCTTTTCACAAGGTCCAGCCTCACTTCAAAGGGAAAAAGCGAGCGATTTTCTTCCACAATAAATACAACGACTTCCTTATTCTCTCTAGCAGCCTTCTCTATTAAATATCTATGTCCTAAAGTAAAGGGATTACAATTCATTACTAGTGCGGCCTTTTTTTCTTGGGCAAGTCCACTGTTACTATACATTTTTTCTGTATATCTTCTTACATTGGCCATGCCCCCCTCCAATAAAGAAACCTCTTCTACTGTGTGGACTTCATGATAATTAAGCCCCTTAAATATAGAAAGGTTTTTAGGTTCAGTAAATAGAAAAGACTCATAGATACCTCTATCAAAAAGTCTATTGGTGATGTGGGTGACAAGTTTTGAAGCAATACCCTCCCCTTGTAATCCATTTTTTACTGCAAAACATTTAAGCACTTTTCCTGCATAGGAACAAGTGCCTAAAATTTCATCTTTCGTTTTTGCTACAATAGTGTACTCTATATCATTATCAAAAAATAGGTTGAAAGTTGAAAGAAAACCTTCAACTTCTAACCTTTGATTGCTATTTAGATCTATTTTTTCGATAAAAATGTCTTGCATAAAATCAATCCTTTATCTTTTTCACAACATCAATCACAGTACCATCTCGATATTCAACAACAGCCACTACTTTATCGTCTTTTTCAATCTTTTCTGGTACACCTGTCATTCCTTCTGCTATTTGTTTTAGGGCTTCGATGGTCATTACTGGTAGATTAGCGGCTTCTAACTTCTCTATTAAGTCTTGTCTTTTAGGATTTACAGCGATTCCTCTTTCTGTTACTAGTACATCAATAGTTTCTCCAGGAGTCGTCACTGTAGTAACCCCATCCACCACAATAGGAAGTCTTCCCTTTACCAACTGGGTAACAACAATTGCCAGCTTTGCTCCTGCTGCTGTATCACTATGCCCTCCTGATCCTCCCATGATCATACCACTGGAGCCAGTTGTAACATTAACGTTAAAATCTGTGTCTATTTCTGTTGCTCCCAAGATCATCACATCAAGATTGTTGACAACAGCACCTTTATTATGGGGATTGCCATACATAGATGCCGACATACCTTGGTGCTTTTGATTCTTTCTATAGGACTCAACCGCTTTTAAATCAAAACATTGCACATCAAAGATAGATTCAAATAGTCCTGCTTCAAACATCTCTACCAAGTAACCAGTGATTCCTCCAGCTGCAAAACTACCTTTGATCTCTTTCTTTTCCATCAGTTCCTTTACATAGGCAGCAACTGCTAGAGATGTTCCCCCTGCTCCTGTCTGGAAGGAGAAACCATCCTTTAAAAGTCCTGATGTTTCTATGACTTTAGAAGTCATTTTAGCAATTTTTAGACCTACAGGGTCCTTTGTAATTTGCGTTGTTCCAGATACAATTCCCTTCGGATCTCCGATACACTCTACCTGTACAATATAATCGATGTATTCCTGGGTAATCTCAATAGGACATGCAGGGTAAGCTACTAAGTTGTCGGTGATAGCCACTGTTTTCGCAGCATAGATAGCATCGGCAACTGCATAACCTAAAGCACCACAGGCAGCCTCCCCATCCACACCATTGATATTACCATAGGTGTCACAGGTGGGGGCAGCGATAAACGCTATATCAATGGCAAGGTCTCCAGAAGCAATGGCTCTGGTCCTTCCTCCATGAGTGTGCATAATTGCTGGATTTTTTAATTCTCCTCTTGAAATCGCCTCTGCCACAGGTCCTGACATATAGCTAGCATAGACTCCAGTTACTACACCGGTTTTCATGTGCTGCACCAAAGGAGCATGGACTGGAAATATAGAACTAGCTGCAACTTTTATATCCTTTATGCCAACTTTAGCAACTTCTTCTAAAACCATATTTAATATATAGTCACCGTTTCGCAAATGATGATGAAAAGAAATCGTCATACCATCCTTCATGTTACACTTGCTGATGGCTTCTTGAATAGATGCTAGTACTTTCTTTTCTCCTGGTACTGCTGGCTTTATCGCCACTGATTTCTTCTCTATCTCTCCTAAGCTTGCAAAAGCTCCTTTAAATGGTTTAACGGCTCCGTAGCCTTGGATGGATTCAGGAATTTCTCTTCCAAGTATATTTTTCATATCTACCACTCCTTTACCAAGCCTGCAAGCTTTGCTTTTTTCATGACATTTTCTGCCCTTGCAATAATCGGTGCATCCACCATTTTTCCGTCTAAAGAAAATACACCTTTACCTTCTTTTTGTGCCTCTTCCATAGCATGAATCACCCTTTGAGCATAGCTGATTTCTTCCTGAGAAGGTGCAAAAATTTCGTGAATTGTATCTACCTGTCTTGGATTAATAGCAGCCTTTCCTGTCATCCCTAAGGATTTAGATGTATTTATATCCTTTTCAAAACCTTCACAGTCATTCATATCAGCGAAAGGTGTATCAATAGCATCTACTTTATAGGCTTTACATGCAGCAGCTACCTTGCTTCTTGCGTAGAAGATTTCCTCACCTTCTCTAGTTCTCTTTATGCCAAGGTCAGCAGTTAAATCTTCTGCACCTAATAAAACACCTATAACTCTTGGTGAAGCCTGTATCACGCTGTGAATGGTTTCTAGCCCATAGGCGGTTTCGATTAAAGCAAAAATTTTTATACTGCCAATTTGAAAGCCTTCTTGTGCCTCAATATCTGTTAAGATTTCACATACTGTTTTTACATCTTCTTCAGTTGCTTTTGTTACCATTAAGGCATCAGGCTTTACTCTTCCTATTTCTTCAGCATCTTTTAAACCAAAACCAGATGAAAGGGGGTTGATTCTTACAACCACTTCAGTACCATGAAAGTCTACATGCTTTATAGCGTTTCTTACTAAAATTCTGGCTGCATCCTTTTCTGTAATACTTACTGCATCTTCCAGATCTAATATAATGCTGTCTGCTCCGAGAATGCCAGCACTTTGCAGCATACTAGGATTGTTTCCTGGCATAAATAGCATTGTTCTTCTAAGTCTCTCCATGAAATCACCCCTTACATTGCCCTTTTTACTGCGGTTTCGACTCTTGCTCTTATGGTATAGTCTAGAGCTCCTCTATCTTTAGCAACAATGTGAATATTTTTTATCTCCAAACTTTCTAGTGTTTCTAAAATTACCTGTTGGATTTGTTTCCCAAACTGTTTCATTACAATACTTTCAAGGTCGATGGCAATCCCACTCTCATCGTTGGGTTGAACCATAATATAAATGTCATTCGATTCCATCGTACCTGCTTTTGCCGGAGCTTTGATCTCCATACTTAACACCTACCTTTGTGTTTCTAAGTATTTCTGCTGTCCTATATCATAATAATTGTTACCTTCTTTATCAATTACCACAACCAACGGAAGATCTTCAACATAAAGTTTTCTTATAGCTTCCGCACCTAAGTCTTCATAGGCAATAATTTCAGAAGATTTCACACACTTAGCCGTTAAAGCTGCTGCCCCACCTATGGCAGCAAAATACACAGCACCAAACTCCTTCATAGCCTTTACCACTTCTTCATTCCGCATACCTTTGCCAATCATGCCTTTTAAACCCTTTGCTAAAAGTTGTGGCGTATAGGCATCCATTCTATAGCTAGTAGTGGGTCCAGCTGAACCTATAGGTTGCCCTTCCTTAGCTGGAGTGGGTCCTACATAGTAAATTGCCTGATCTTCGATATCAAAAGGGAGATTCTTTCCCTCTTCTAATAGTTGTACCAGCCTTTTATGAGCGGCATCTCTAGCGGTGTAGATGATCCCTGTAAGTAAAACACTATCTCCCGCCTTCAGATCTTCTACTTTTTCCTTTGTTAGAGGCATGGTTATTTTTTTGCTCATTTCATAAACCTCCTATATATGGGCATCTTTGTGTCTTGTTGCATGACAGTTTATATTTACTGCAACAGGTAATCCTGCAATATGAGTTCCATAGGTTTCTATGTTTACTGCTAAAGCAGTAGTTCTGCCACCAAAACCTTGTGGACCTATGCCTAGATCATTGATTGCCCCTAGTAATTCTTTTTCTAATTCAGCATAGAAGGGCTTTACATGTCTTTCATCTGTGGATCTTAAGAGGGCTTTTTTTGCAAGAAAAGCTGCCTTATCAAAAGTTCCACCTATACCTATGCCTACAACAATAGGAGGGCATGGGTTTGGTCCTGCCTCCTTTACTACTTTTAGAACAAAATCCTTTATCCCTTCAATACCGTCAGAGGGTTTTAGCATTTTAATCTGACTCATATTTTCACTGCCAAAGCCTTTTGGAGCAACCGTCACTTTAAAAGTATCCCCCGGAATGATATCGTAATAAATGATAGCAGGTGTATTATCCTTGGTGTTTATTCTCTCTATAGGATCATTTACTACGGACTTTCTTAAGTATCCTTCTGTATAACCTTGTCTTACCCCTTCGTTGATGGCATCCTCTAAACTTCCACCAACCACTTGTACCTCTTGTCCGATTTCTAAAAACACTACAGCCATCCCTGTATCTTGGCACATAGGTCTTGCTTCATTTTGTGCAATATCTGCATTTTCTATTAATACATCTAAGATATTTTGTGCAATAGGAAAATCTTCGTTAGCTCGTGCTTCATCAAATCTTGCTCTCATATCCTTTGTTAGATAGTAGTTTGCATCAATGCAAAGTTTTTTTATAGTTTCAGTAATTTTAGAAACGTGAACTTCTCTCATTTTACAGCGCTCCTATTTATTATGATTTTGCTTTCTGGGAGAATTCTTAATCAGGTGGAGTAAATGCTCCACCTGATCCCCAATCTCCAGCTTTAGCTGAAGAAAATTATTTATTTTTATTTTGATGAGGTTTCTCTTCTTTTTGCTAATGCCAGTACTCTATTCATTTCGTTATGAACGATCATAAATCCTTCATCAACACCCATTCCTGGTTTTGCAAGACATTGGTCTGCACCACAAGCAATGGCTATATTTGTACATACTTGTGCTGATCTATCGGTTTCATTACAGGTTCCACCACTATAGGCACCTACACCGTTTGCTTTACAGTATAAGATAGATTCTACAATATTGTTAATACCACCAAGGTCTGGTGTCTTAATTTGAATCATATCCGCAGCACCTTCGTCTACAAATAACTTGATGTCTTCCCATGTATTACACCATTCATCTGCAACAAGTTCAACACCAATATTTTTTTCTTTTAAAGCTGTTCTTAGAGCTTTTAACGCCTTTACTTGTCCTTCTCTATTTTCAACATCCATAGGTCCTTCTATACGAAGTTTGAAGGGTGCCGCTGCTGTTTCAAGTTCTCCAAGATAGTTTGCCATTTTTTCAACATCATTATTGAAAGCCAAACCAATGGTGCCATAAACGTCGATATGCATGATAAAACTATCTTCTTCTCTAGCTCTTAAGGCTTCTATTCTATTTTTTAACCAGCTAACATATTCTTTAAGTATTTCACCATTTTTTCCTAACTTTGTATCTACATGATTGATTAATGCATGAGGAAGAACATCTGCTCCCTTGATAATCATTTTGTCTACATTGTTATATCTATCATCCCCAGATTGTGTGAAAATTGGGATTCTTTTTAATTCTACATTAGTATTATACTCTTCTTTGATTACTTCTGCCATGGTTATTTTCTTTGCTTTAGAAACTGCATCTAAAATTCCTTGAGTAATACCGTATCTAATGGCTGTATGAAGTCTTTTACCTTCCACCATCATGTTGTCAACTTCTTCAGCAAGTTCTTTGAAGGCTGTTATTTCTCTTCCAATAAGCGTTGGTGCAATATGTTTTTCTATGATTGGAATAAACTCATCTGCTAAAAACAGAGGATCTCTTCCGCCTGCTCCTGAGTATTGAACAGCAGCACAATCACCATAAGCTACTTGACCGTCTTCTAAAATGAACATTACTGAAATAGACTCTCCTGCTTGTCTAACCTTTGTAAAACCTTCAGTAACAGCTTCCCCTATATATGTGAATCCATCATGTTCTGCTCCTTGTTTAATCGCTCTTTGATCGTCAAAGTAAAATCCTGTTCTTCCTGATGAGCATACGATGTCTATAATTTTCATTTTAACAATTCCTCCAAGTTTTTATATTATTTATTTAAAATTGTTCAACTCTTAAACTCCCTTCAGTATCAAATCCTAAGCTTCCCAAACTTACTACCTTCAAACGTGAGAATTGTTTAACGGATTTGATACTTTCAGGGGTTAAGAGTTGTCACAATACCTTCAAGTGCTTTCACTTAATCTATTTAATTTTCTCTCAAAGTCACCATGCAAATTGCACAAGTGAAATTATTTGTTTTCTGGTCTACCTACAAGTGTTCCTTTTCCTACAGCATAGATATCATCAACAACCATTTGGAAGCTAACATCTCTTCCTTCTGTTTTTGCTCTGTCTTCTAATAACTGTCTATTGAAGTCCTTGATTTCTTTAGACATTGGAATACCACCAAATTCTAAATATCTAACAGCGCCATTGTTATCTCTCGCTGGAAGAATTTTTCCTGCATTGTACTTACTTGGGGCAAAAGGAATATCCATAACACCTGTTTCGAAGGCCTTTACAACGCCTACTGCAAGATCGCCTTTACCTAATTCAAATAATTTATCCATGATACACTTTGTCTCTGCTTTAATCAAGCTGATTTCTTGCTCAAGCTCTTTTGACATAGGTAGTCTTTGCCCTTTTAACAGGTTTAATGTTTGTTTTGTTGCTTTGATTCCTTGAGCATTAGCTTCTTTTGTAGGAATTCCAATAGCTTCATGAGGTGTTTTAACAATTACTTTTGTTGCACCAGCTAATGCTGCTGTAGCAGATCCCCATGAAATTACGCCAAATGCCTTTGACTCATCCGCTGGGAAACCACCCATCCATTGATGGAATACAGTTGTAAGTTCTATATTATTGTAACCATATGTTTTAAAGTATTCTGACGCTTGCTCTACTAAAGCTCTAATAGCTGCAACGTCCTGTACTAAGTTTCCGCACTGTCCATATCCTAATGTAAGGTTTTTTACGCCTTGCTCTGCAGCAAGAAGTCCTTCAACGATCGCTACCACATTGGACATACTTGGAGGTACAAGAGTTCCCGTTAACGGTCCAAAAGGTTCTCTATTGATTTCAATACCCATTTCCTCATACATTCCTGTAAGTCTATCACAATATTGCCAATCTAAAATTGTTTTTTCTAAACTAACACTTTTTGCATAAGGGATGTTGTAAGAAATTCCACCACCCTCGTTAGAGGTCCAACCACCAGCATGAATGATTTCTGTTAATAACCTTGCATCTGGTGTGCCGTGTCTTGCTTGAAGAGGAAGTTCTACTGCCTCTAATACTTTCCTACAATTAGCCACTCCGTGATTTACTACAGGAAATCCATTTAACATTGAACGATTTTCTTTTATACTTTCTTGGATACCCACTTCGCATTCATTGTATCTATTTTGTCTTGTATAACTATCAATGGTGTTTGGCAGAAGATCTGCTCCACCTTCATCTTGAAGGTATTGTAAAAGCTTGATATGTTCATCTACCAGTGCAACCCCTGCTCTTGGTTGTACAAGTGTTACACCTTCCTGGTTTGCTTTTCTTAACTTCGCTGCAAAGTTTTTATGCTCAGGAACTTTTTTTAAGTATTCTACTGCCTCTTGTAGATCTACACCTTTTCCAGTTGGCCAATGGGTTAGTATTTCCTCTCTTTGCTTCGAAAATTCTGCTTCTGTCATTTTTTTATTTTTAAGTTCCATTACATTTCCTCCCATTATACATTTATAAGGTATTTTTTCAATATTCTGATTGCATGATTCGGATATTTTACTGCCATTAAACCCATTGCTGAAAGAATGTATGTTTTATCTACTAAAAGCTTTGGTTTCATTGGCTTCAGGTACTTAGGACTTTCTTCACTATATAACCCAGCCTGTAGTATTTTTCCTGGATTTTCACTATGGATCAATACACCACCGGTGCCTATTACATATTTTGTGTTGGATAAATCTTTTCCAGTTAAGGAGTATACCTTTCCCATAGGTGTATAAACATCTTCTAATACACCTACATGTCGTTCCATAGCGACTTCTGTTGCCGCCATACTCATAGCCTCATCAAACTCTATTTCTTCAGAGGTTTGAGGGATTTCATTAACATGCTGAGCAAGGTAGTTACAGCGTTCCTGAACATTATAGTTCAAGTTAGGTGCGAATTTTTTGATTTTCCTTGTAGCTATTGCTTGACCAAGAGACTCAGCACTTACCCGCATCCCTAGGTCTCCTTCTACCGTTCTCTTTGCATAAGGTTCCTGTAAACCTGTTTTCATAACACCTGGTCTTGTTGGCTCTCCTTCTGCTATAGAATGAATATCTGTTGTAGCCCCTCCAATATCCACCACAATTAAATCTCCTATCCCTTCTTCTTCACTGGTTCCGTGGGATAAAATTTTTGCTGCATTTAAAACTGCGGCAGGGGTGGGCATCAAGATTCCGTTGATAAAAGATTCTATTCCCTTCATTCCTTTTGCTTCTACAATCTTCCTCATGAAGATGTCTCGGATCGTTTCTCTTGCAGGTTCTACATTTAATACATTGAGCTTAGGCATAACATTGTCGGTTATTTCGTAGTCGATTCCCTGTTGTGTGAAAATTTCTTCTATTTCATCATTGGCTTTTCTATTTCCTGCCACCACTACTGGTACATCTTTTATATTCATGGCAATCATTTTTGCATTGTGTATAATGCAGTCTTTGTTGCCCCCATCTGTTCCACCGGCTAATAAAATAATATCAGGTTTCTTTTGGATCATATCTCTGATTTCTCTAAGGGTCAGTTCATGACTATATACCTCTAATATTCTAGAACCTGCCCCTAAAGCAGCTCTTTTTGCTGCCTCAGCAGTAAGGTCTGGTACCAAGCCAACGGCTATCATCTTCAGTCCTCCTGCTGCACTACTACATGCCAACATCTCGTTAAATTGGACATTTTTCCCTTTGCATTTTTCCTTCATAATGACATATGCATTTTGAAATCCAACCATAATGTCACTTTCTACAGTTGTCAGTGCTTTTGCATTGGCAATAATTTCTTCTTTTTCCATGTCAACAGCAGTAAGTTTTGTGTAGGTACTGCCAAAGTCAATTAGTAATAGTGCATCCATGTTTATCACCCTCAGATTAAGCAGATTTTAGGCTTTCTTGTAAGTCTAACTTTAAATCTTCTCTTAAGTCTTTGATTCCTACTTGTGGTGAAGTTCCTGGTGCATAAACACGATCGAAGCCCATATTTTCAAATCTTTTTTGTACTGGTGCCCATTCTTGCTTTCCGACTACAAGATTTCCGCCAGCATATAATAATATATCCTTTAATCCCGCTTCTTCACACTTTTCTCTTAATCCTCTACAGTCGATTTCTCCATGACCATAAAGTGATGATACTAAAATAGCACATGCATTGGTTTCAATCGCTGCATTGATAAAATCTTCTTGAGAACTAAGCACACCTATATTAATTACTTCAAATCCTGCTTCTGTAAAAGCATAGTCCAGCACCTTATTTCCAACTGCGTGACAATCTGCTCCAATAACACCTATTACTATATTCTTTTTCATGATATATTCTCCCCTTTTTGATTGATTTAAATGAATTTTATAAGTGACTTTTTATTTCCATAATTCTAGATAAGATCGCCTTAACCGAACCTTGATCAAGAACATAATCAAACTTTATAACATCTTTTTTTTCACCGACTAATCTCTTTACCTCTTCTCCTCTTCCAGGAGAAACGATGATTACATCGGATTCCTCAATTACCCTAAGTACTTCTTTCTCGTCTTTACTGGTGGTAGCATTCATCACAAGATTTTCTAAACCTGCTGATTCTAATGCGTATTGCACCTTGAAATAAAATTCTTTTGAAAGACTGACTTGCCCAAACTTTGTTTCCTTAGGATATTTAGCAATTCTTACGATGGTTTCCAGATTAGGATTACTGGCTATACCAAAGACTTCTTTTTTAAAATCTAGCATCAAATCCTTTACTTCATTTACGTGGTTAAAAGCAGTAATAATAATTTGCGTTTTATTAATGGTCTCTTCCACAGTTTCACTTCTATTTTGAAGTTCCACTACCGTCATAGGCACTACGTTAAGATCCGTGACTTGACTTAATTCTTTAGCAAAGGACTTTGCCTGTTCTATGTTACATTCCACAAAGATGGCATTGATATTTTTTATTAAAAGTTCCTTCTCTTTTACTCTCTCTTGTACAAGAGCAACAAACTCCTTTATATTTAAGCCCATTTCTACAGCTTCTTCTATGGCTATATCAATAAGCCTGACTACCTTATTCTTTGTTGTATGTTGTTTCCACGTCTTACCCTCTTCTGCCACAAAGGTTCCTCTGCCTTGGTAAGATATTAGTACACCTTCTTGTTCTAATAGGTTATAAGCGGTTGAGATGGTATTTCTGCTTACTTTCAGTTTTTGAGATAATTCTCTTTCTGTCGGTAACTTTTCACCTATTTTTAATCTGCCGTTTTTTATATCGTCTATAATATGATTTTTTACTTGGATATAAATCGGCACTCCACTCTTTCTTTCAATCTCCATTTCTGTCTACCACCTCATTTCGACATTTTTCTTGCCAATTGGACTGGTCCAATTTTTATGTGTTAATTTGTATTTGCTTGCTTTCTTGATTTCATACTAACATGGTTTCACAAATTTGTTTATCCTCAAATTTCACCATATATCCTTATTTTAGATTCTGTAAACGCTTTCAGTGAATTTTATTCTCTCGTTTCTTAACCTAGATTCTCTACAATCCGTTTTTCTCCCTTTTTCAATAAATGAAACCTTGAAATTTCAATCTTTCATCTTGTATTTTTTCTGTTATTTGCAAGTGTCTTTATAAAAAAAACCAGAATCGATAGGTCCATTTTTAGAAAATTGGACCTATCGATTCTGGTTTGTAGTTTTTTTCAAGAAAAATCCCTATAAAACCCTCGCCTCTACCTATTGCTATTGCTATCATGTTGGGTTTGTTCTTGAAGTTTGTAATGGACTTATAGTAAATTTCTTAAATATTTTTCTTTTACTAAAATGAAAGCGTTTTTTTCAACCCCTCATTTTTTTGAATTTCATCCCTATTTTTAGTGGTAGTATGCTTCATCTTGAAGAGAAAAAACTTTTTGAAAAAAGTTTTATTTTTTTTATTTATTTATATCATTGTTGATAAATAGCGGTTTGATCCCTTATTTTTTCTTTTTATTCCCTAATTTATCCCATCAAATCTTGCTAAAAAAAACTTTCAGCTTGCAAGATGCTTTTTTAAAAAGAAACAACAACTATATATAGCTATACCCTTTAGTCATCCACTATATATAGATATGGGTTTTAATACAATAAAAGCAGCATTACAAAACAATGCATTAAAAACAAAAAAAGATAGAGCTAACAGTTATTTAGCTCTATCTTCTTAATGATCCTCTGATGACCATGCTAAAGATTACATATCTCCAGCACTCTTTTATAATGTCCTTGCTATTTATAAACTCTATTGGAACAAAGGGGGTAGAGTTTAAAAGTATATAGTATTAATAAAGAGGTCATTAAATTGTAATTTACAAACTTCTTTCCTTCTAACAACCTAATCCCATTAAGTTCTTGCAGAGAATTACCGTTTCATCAGCTGTCTCAGCCCATCCGTCTGCATTAATTTCATCGGCCCACTTTTGGCTAGTAGGACCTCCTCCGATAATTACTTTATATTTATCTCTTGCATTCTTTTCCTTAAGATATTCAAGCAATTCTTTTTGAGCACTCATTGTCGTCGTCAACAATGCACTGGCTGCAATAATCTTTGCCCCAACCTCCTCAGCTTTTGCTAAGAATTCTTCTGGTTTTTTGTCTATACCGATATCATAAACCTTCAAACCTGCAGCTGTTAACAATGCCCCTACGATGTTTTTACCTATATCATGGATATCTCCTTCTACAGTTCCTAATACAATTTTACCTACTTCATCAGCATCTGTGGAGCCAATTGCTGCGATAGCCTCTTCAAGGGCTGCCAGTCCGGATTTCATTGCATCTGCAGCCATCATTACATCAGGCAAAAAAGCTTCTCCTGCTTTCCACTGATTGCCGATTTCTTCGATGCCTTTGATATATCCATTTTGAACAGCGTCTACAGGATTAATTCCCTCAGACAATACCTGTTCAGCCAATTCAACTGCTAAATCTTCGTCTCCTTCAATCACTGCTTCTCTGATCTCATCAAAAATCTTACTCATTTTACTTTACCTCCTTATGATAAAAGTTTATTTTTCTCTCTATTTAAGAAGCTCCTTTGATCTGTTTTCAATAAACGCCTGAATAGATTGACTGATATTTGAATCTAACTCCGGTACTACATAATTTGCCACAACCTGTTGCCATTTTCTATATGCACGCTGGTTAGCGTCTAAGCCTTCTTTAGCCCATCCATCATAGGATTGTCTATCACTTAATTCTGTGCGGCGAAGCTCCACCTTATGATTTTTGCTGGTATGCTTCTGGGTTAAGAAATGACCTCCTGGTCCTACTTGTTTGATTACATCAAAGGCAAATTTTGTTTCACTGAAATCGATGCCTTGAAGATATCTTAAAATCATTCCAGCAATCTCATCATCCACCATAAACTTTTCTAGAGACATCGCCATATAATATTGAAGGATTCCAGCTGTATGAAGTACAAAGTTAATTCCTGTTGTGCTGGCTGCCATAAGGGTCATCATAGATTCGTAACCCGCCTGAGCATCGGCAATTTTCGAATCGCTTAATCCTCCACCACCACGGCATGGTACACCATAAAATCTAGCTAACTGGGCACTGGCTGATGTAAATAAAGCACATTCAGGATTTCCAATTGCCAGTGATCCCGTTGCCATATCTGTAATAGCAGAAGTAGAGCCGTAAACTACAGGTGTACCCGGATTAATACATTGAGCCAGCGTAATTCCAGCCAACACCTCTGCATTCTGTACAGATAATGCCCCTGCCAAAGATACAGGGCCTGTTGAGCCTGCCATGACCAATGCAGCAATAACCACCGCCTGCCCAGCTTCCGCGTAGGCCATTAATGCGCCAAGCATTCGGTCATCAAACTTTAGAGGCGTTACGGAGTTCACTAAGCATATTAATGCCGGTTTCTCCTTGATCACCTCTCTACCGCCAAACAATAGGGCTGTAAGATCAATAGAATCCTTTGCTTTTTCATAGCCAGAAGCACTACCCATGAAGCACTTATCCGAGTTTACAATGTGACTCTCCATCATCTTTAAATGACGAATGCGATCATCTATATCCGTAGGCTCTACCACATTGCCTCCGGTCATATGCATATTTTTGCTTGCACCCGCTAATTTAACGATGTTATGATAATCTGCCATCGTAGCATTACGCTTCGTACCATCTACTTCATGAATAAAAGGCGCACCATAACCGGGCATAAAAATAACGTTTTCTCCTCCGCAAATAAGATTATGCTTTGGATTTCGAGCATGCAGCATAAATTCTTCAGGAGCTTTTTTTACCATTGTTTCAACAAATTCTCTTTTAAGATATACACGATGACCTTCTACCCGTTGCCCATGAGCTTTAAAAACCTCTATCGCAGGCTCATAGGAAAACTCTACACCTATTTCTTCGAGAATTTGCATGGTATGATCGTGAACTGCCTGTAACTCTTCTTCCGTTAAAATATCAAACTTAGGTAACACAACAAACACCTCTCTTTTATTTAATGGATTTAACCTTCCGTGTTATTCAATCTTGACGGATTCTTCAGCTTTTTGATCCTGTTTAAGGGCTTTATATATACTATAGCACATAACTAACATGATAAGCATGAATGGAAATGCTGCTGCAATAGATGCTGTTTGCAATGCCCTTAAGGCTTCAGTACCACCTACTAAGATCAGCATAATTGTCATTGCCCCTTGAGCAATCCCCCAAAAACCCCTTAGCTTTTGGCTAGGATTCATATCTCCATCAGATGTTAACATAGCCAAGACATAAGTTGCAGAATTTGCTGCACCGATAAAAGAAGCAACAATCAGTACGATCGCTAGCGGAGCTGTAATTTTATACAGAGGCATTTGCTGTAGCGTTACAAACAATGCTGTTGTATAATCTACATTTACAGCGGTTTGAATCGCACCACCAGAAATTTGATCCAAGTTAAAGGCCGCACCACCATAGATAGACAACCAAATAAAGGAGAAACCTACGGGCAGCAATGCTACAGCAAAAACAAACTCACGGATGGTCCGTCCCTTAGATACTCTTGCTACAAATTGCCCCACAAAAGGTGCCCAAGCAATCCACCACGCCCAATAAAATACCGTCCAACCATTTACAAAACCGATATTTCCCATCCATAGACTCCGACCCACAAAATTCTGCAAGTAAGCCCCAAGGGTATGGGTAAAATTATTTAATATAAAGACTGTACCTCCAAATAGGAAGATAAATACCATGAAGCCAATGGAAAGCCAGATCTTAATATTTGCTGCAGCCTGCATTGCCTTATGCAGGCCGGAGATAGTAGCCAAAGTAAAAATCACAGTCATTACCGCAATAATTATGGAGATTGTACCTGTTGTAGCCTTAATCCCCCATATATATTCCAGTCCAGTAGCAATCTGGCTTGATCCAAGACCAAGACTCGTAGCAACTCCAAATATCGTAGCAAATACTGAGAGAATGTCGATGGTTTTTCCCATAGGACCATATATCTTATCTCCTATCAGCGGATAAAATGCAGAGCTAATCAAGAAAGGTAATCCTTTTCGGAATTGGAAATATGCAAGAGCAAGACCACCTATGGCAAAGATAACCCATGCATGAATCCCCCAGTGGAAAAACACAATCTCCATAGCTTTCCGCATGGATTCAACGGTTCCCCCTTCACCAACGGGAGGAGCTAGGTAATGCATAATAGGTTCTGCCACAGACCAAAACACAAGTCCAATTCCCATTCCCCCGCCAAAGAGCATCGAAAACCACTGAAAATTTGTGAATTCTGGGACATCGTTTTCTTTTCCTAATTTAATACTACCAAAGGAACTGATGGCAATTCCAAAAGCTACCACAATAAAAATAGCTACCGACAATAAATATAACCAACCAAACTTTTCTGTTAAGAATGCGAACACCTTATTCACAACTTCATTCATTTGTGTGGGGAAGAACATGCCAAAGGCCACAAATAGCAGGGCTATAGCAGCAGAAACATATAGCACTGTAGGATTTTTCGTTTTTTTTACATCTGTCATACTATCGAGTCCCCCTTTCCAATCATCCTATTCATTTTTGACTATTCCCTAATTACTAGCAAACTTTATTAAAATATCTTTAATAAAGGATGTTCTGTCGTACCTAATTTGGTACCTGTTATTTTATTCATATATGCATTCATTGCATCAGTAGTTGCAACAGCTCTATATACCCAAGGCGCATTGGCCATTGGTCCATACAAAACAAAGTTTGCACCCTGTGTAATTGGATAGGTAAAAACTGATCCCCCAGCTGTTTCAAAATATGGACTACCTTTAGAACGCATTTTTTTCCATAAGTAAAGTGCATTGGAGGATGCACAGCCTCCCGGATAACCAAATTTCTCCTTCACATCATAAATCGCCTTTGTTGTCCAGCTGCTGCTAGCTACATCCAGAACACCGGGATCTACTAAAAGCTGTTGGATACCAGCTCTCTTTGCTGCATCGATAAGACCTTCATGTTTATCATCTCCTGTAAGCAAATCTACCCTTTTTGATGGCTTCAAATGCTTCTTGCTAAAGGCCAAAACCACTGCAGTCTTAACCCCACAATCCTTTATCGCTGCAAGCTCTTCTTCTGTATAATTTTCTTCAAGTGAATTATAAATAATTCGATCCATTGCAGTAGGGTCATTGGCAAAATACTTTAAAGACTCCGTACGAACCTCAGCACTCACGCTATCAAACAAAATAGGTGTATCCGTGTGTTTCAAGACAAATTCCGCATGCTTTGTCAGTGCTTCAACCGTATCACCAATAACATCTACAATTCTTGGATTCCCTGTTTCTGCAGAGAGTTCAGCTTCCATATCCAACAAAGCCTTTGCTGCATCCTCGTCAAAAATTCCTTTTTCAGCATCCTTTACAATTTTATGTCCCCGGTAAAACATGCTCCCCATTAAGACCGTCGGATACTCTCCAGGCTGTCCCCCTATCTTAACACCATGAATGTCATATACCAGTTGCTCTTCTGTAAATCTAAACATTCACCTTCACCCCTTATCCTTATAATAATTTATTTTTTACAAGTAAAGCTTTTTTCTCCTGTCTCCCCCTCCTTTAAATTTTCACTGCAAAAATGTACCTGTTAACAAAATCATTGAGTAAAGTTCTACCTTAATCATACTAAATACGTCTATATAGTGTCTCTGGATGAATTTCATACTTTTAGGTACTATCTTGCCCTTTGCCTTTTTATTTTCTTTCAATAAAAAAAGTCAAGCTTCTAGAATCTGCCCTGAATATATGCTAAATTTCACAGGGTACATGTCTAAAAATCTTGACCGCTTCTTATTTTTTTAGGATAGCTTTTCTTCCCCGAAGGATAAAAAAGCATTTGCCTTTCACTTTCTTTTAAACTAATCGTGAAAATGCTCTGTAACAGAAAAAAAACCAACCCTCCCTTTCATTAAATCTTCAACCGCTTCAATGGCACAAAAAGAGTTTGCTGCATAGGCATCCGCTTCAATATCCATTGCAAATTCTGGTGTGACAGGACCTCCCCCGATTATTACCTTTACTTGACTTCTTAGCCCTCTTTCTTTCAAAAATTCAACAACTTCTCTAATTTCGCTTAAGGTGGTGGTCAGTAAAGCAGAAATTGCTAATACATCGGGGTTATGCTGCTCTACGGCTGTAATAAAATCTGAAACCGGTATATCTATGCCTAAATCGATGACGGTATATCCTGCCCCTTCCAGCATCATACTCACCATGTTTTTTCCGATATCATGTAGGTCCCCAGCGACGGTACCTATAACAATACATCCTTTAGAAGCTTTCCTGCAATTCGTAAGGATTGGTCGCAGAACATATAGGCTGGCATGCATAGCCCGTGAAGACATTAATACATCAGGAATAAAGATTTCTCCTGCACGAAATTTTTGACCTATGGATTTCATAATGGGCAACAGTCCCTGTTCAATAATATCTTTTGCCTTAATTCCACAGGCTAAGGCCATCTCCGTTTTCTCTTTTACAAACTGGGCATCCCCCTCAATCAGCCCTTCTTGTATTTCCATAATTATTTTTTTCATATACCCCTCACCCCTATACTTTATGCTTTCTGCCTGAATTGTGTAGGTGACATCCCTTCATTGCGACGAAATACCTTTGAAAAATAGCTGGCATCACTATAGCCCAGCTTTTGTGCAATTTGGTCAATCTGATACCGCGGGTTTCGCAATAATTTTTTTGCCTCTTCCAATTTAACTTTTGTCACATAGTCCATCACGGTGATCCTTTGACTCTCCTTAAAAATTCGGCTCACATAATAGGGGCTTAGATAGACAGAGGCAGAGATTTCTTCTAAGGTTAAGTTTTTATGGTGATTATTTCTGATGAATCCCTTAATCCCTTGAATAACCGATTGGTTTTTACCTTTATTATTGCGTCGGACAGCCTCCAGATTTCGTTCCAGCGCTCTCACCGCAGCTAAGTCGATTTCTTCAATCGTATTCAAGCTATGAATATCTTGTAGAAATCCGCTATTAATCTCTAATGCTTCATTGGAATCAGCCCCCCCATCCACCGAGGCCCGAGATAATATAATCCCTAGTTCAAGAACTCGGGTCTTAATCACCGAAAGTTTTGCTGCACCTATTATAAAAATTTCTGCCAATAACTCCTGAAAGATTTTTTTTGCTTTATCCAAATCTCCTAGTCTGACCTTACTGATGAGTTCTCGTTCTTTTTCAAGAGAGTAATTTAAGTTCAGGTTTTGTATACTCAGCTTTGCCTCTAGGGCCTTTCGATTTTGAATTTCTTCATGCAATAAAGATTGCTGCAAAGCTAATTCCTGCTGATGGCGAAGACTTTCCCAACCTGCTTTCATAAAATAATTGGCTGTTACAAAAAGTAAGTCTGCCGCTCCCTGCACTTTTTTCCCAGACACAACCTTTAATTCTTTGGCAGCATCAAATAATAACTCAAAATTCTCCGTCAGTATTTTATTCATTTCTCTAAGTTCTATCCAAAAAAACTCTTCCGGCTCCCACATTAAGACCTGCCCGCATATAATCGACCCAAAGTGCTCCCCATCAATAATAATTGGTGCCGCCCATTCGATCAATCCCGACGGACATCGGAAGATATAAGGTTCCCCAAAAATGGCGGCCTGCTTTCCTGCCCTAGCATAAGCACCTATACATCTTTGCATACCCTTTTCCCTTTGTAGCTGCCAAATTAATTGACAAAACTTACAGTTTTTTTGTGCATCTTCCTTTGTAAAAATGGATCTTCCTTCGATGTCAACAATATTTGCTGTTAGACCGGTAGCTTTCGTAAAAGCATCTAAAATATTTTTCAATACATTTTTATCAACTAGCTGAAGCAGATGTTTTCTGCTGGTAGCATTGTTAGATTGTTTTTCTTCACTGTAATTCATATGGTCTCCCCTACCTCTATCAACCCATATTTTCCCAATAAAATACGCCTTATACTATTTATATAATAAATAGTATCTTTATTAAAGGTATAATATTGACTTTTTTGGTAAAATCATGCTTTTTCAGTGGGGAATTTACTAAAATAACCCTATCTATGTTTTTGGCATAGATAGGGGCTTATATGGGCTATTTAAAAAACGTTTCTCCTATGAAATTAACTTCAGTTTTTTCATTACCTCCACCATCTTTTCAGTATCTATGGGTTTAGAGGCATAGGCTTCACATCCTATATCAAAGGCATTTTGAACATATTCCGTTTCTGCCAATGCAGTGGTCATAATAATTTTTGTGCGTTTTTCAGGTGGAATTTTTTTCTGTTGTTCATAGTCTCTAATAGCCTTTAGAACTTTGACACCATCTACCTTTGGCATCATAATGTCTAAACATATTAAATCATAAGGATCATCATCCTTGATGGCCAAGAGATAAGCATCTAAGGCTTCAAGACCATCTACTACCTGATCAACCTCTCCATATTGAGATAAAAATTTTGTTAAAAATCTTCTACTGGCCAAGTCATCTTCTGTAATTAAAATTTTCATACTGGGCTCCCCCTTTAAGCGATTATTATGGATTTTTTATAAGTATCAAATTCATGCTCTATCTGCAATACGTACATAATAACTTCCTGTAAATTTCCTCTTCTAATGGCCAGTTCTATCCTAAAGGCAGTACGCTTGATTTCTTGAGCATCTATTGAATCAGATAGTTTTTTTATTTCATGGGCCTGCTTTTCAATAATTTCTAGCTTATTACTGTCTAAGGCTGTCTTAAGCCTTTGAATATATGTTTCAATTTTTTTAATGATAATCCTTCTATCTTTACAAGTTTTTTCTTCCTGAGCACCTATCAATACAATTTCGTTGTTATCATTGATTCTAACATCAAGAAAACTTTGAAACTCAGCTTGATTTATCTTATCTGTTGTAATCCTATCAATTTTATCGAATAATTCCTGTACTTCTACGGGTTTTGAAATATATTCATCCATCCCTAATAACATAAACCGTTCTTTATCTCCCTTGAGGGCATAGGCAGTCACTGCAATAACTGGTGTATGCCTGTGGGTAGCAGCTTCTCTTTCTCTTATATGCTTTGTAGCTTCTATACCATCTATTTCTGGCATTTGTATATCCATAAGAATTAGGTCATAGTTGTTATTTTCATACATCATCAAGACTTCTTTTCCGTTGTTTGCAATATCAACGGCATGCCCCCTTTTTTCCAATATCTTTTTAATAACAATTTGGTTTACAGCATCATCCTCAGCCAGTAAAATCTTCTTGCAATCTGAAGAGGGATTGATGATAGGCTCTTGCTTGTATTCTTCTTCTATTATATTTTCAGCTTGTTTAAACTTAGCTGTAAAATAAAAGGTACTGCCATGACTCTCTTTGCTCTCTACCCATATGCTGCCCCCCATCATTTCAACAAGTTGCTTGGATATAACAAGCCCTAAACCTGTACCTCCATGTTTTCTTGTAACAGACCCATCAATCTGACTAAAGGCTTTAAAAAGTCTCGGCTTATCTTTTTGGGCTATGCCTCTTCCCGTATCAGCTATAGCAAATTTTAGTTCTATATCATTTTCTGAAGCTTGTAATTTTTTTACAGACACTGTAACTCCGCCTTTTTGGGTAAACTTGATGGCATTGTGAATTAGATTATTCAGTATCTGTTGTAATCTATTAGGATCCCCCGTTATGGCAGCTGGTAGATCAGTAGAAAAACTATAATTCATCTCTAAACCCTTATTTTTTGCCATATGCGTATGTGCCTTCATCATTCCTTCCAGCAGTTGTTTGACGTTGAAGTTAATGTTTTGAAAGTTCAGCTTGCCCGCCTCCATCTTAGAAAAATCTAAAATATCATTGATAATGCTTAAAAGGGAACTGGCACAAGACTTTGCTACAATTAAGTTTTCTCGCTGTTCTTGATTTAAGTCTGTAAGAAGGGTTAAGTCAATCATTCCCAACATACCATGAATAGGAGTACGAATTTCGTGACTCATATTCGCAAGAAATTCACTTTTTGACTTATTGGCAGCCTCGGCTTCTTCTTTGGTCTTTTTTAGCTGATTTTCTGTATATTTCCTTATAGTAATGTCCCGAAATACTACAACGATCCCATCAATGCTTTGATCTTCCAGCTTTATAGGAGAACAACTGGCAGATACATAGCTTTTTTTACCTTCCTTTGAAATCAGTGTAGAGTGATTCTTTAGACCTATAGCAGTTCCTGCTTTAAGCACCCTGTCGACTAAATCCATCACTTCATTGGTATGCATATTGATGATAGGAAGCACTTGGTTAATAGGTTTCCCCAATGCCTCTTCCAACTTCCACCCAGTAAGCTCTACAGCTGATGTATTCATATAAAGGATTGTACCCTTTAAATCTGTTGCTATTACACCGTCACCAATACAAGCAAGGGTTGTAAGCAAAAATTCATTCATTTCTCCCGTGGTTAAGTTTTGATCCATTTATACCTCACCTTCAATTTCTGTTATTATCGTTTTCCGAGATAACTTTTTGAAGTAGACTCTGCTGATTTTACTATCTTCTATAAAGTATCACTTAATTTATAATGGAACAAATATATTGAGGCATCTTTAAAAGAGACATCTGCTTTTCTACTGCTCCTATGTCAAAAGCTACCTTTGGCATCCCATAAACAACAGAGGAAAGTGCATCTTGACCAATGGTCCTTGCCCCTTTTCGCCTCATGGCAAGCAGACCCTTGGCTCCATCATAACCCATACCAGTCAAAATTATTCCAATACCTAATGGCCCAGCTTCTTTTGCAACTGACTCAAAGAGAATATCTACCGAAGGACAGTGGCCATTTACTTTTTCCGTTTTGAAACATTCTATCTTATATCTTTCTCCGATTTTTTTTATCCTCATATGCTGATCTCCAGGAGCAACAAAGACTTTTCCTTCTGCTACATAGTCACCATTTTCTGCTTCTTTAGCAGAAAGACTTGTAGTATTATTAAGCCTTTCTGCAAACATCCTAGAAAAAACCGGTGGAATATGCTGAACGATCACGATTCCTGGCATCACTGGGGGAAAGGACTTTAATAGATTGTAAATCGCCTCTGTACCTCCTGTAGAAGCCCCAATGGCAATCACTTTATCAATGTTTGTTTTCTTTAACTGCCCCCCATGACTTTTGGCAGAACTTTGAGATTGCAGAACTTTAGCTTCTGCAGCAATTTTTACCTTTTCTATCAATTCATGAATAAAACTTTCTACATTTTTAGCAATTCGCATATCCGGCTTACTTACAAAATCAACCGCCCCCACCTTCATAGCATCAAGTACTGCTTGGTTTACGGTACTAACTACAACAATAGGTAAGGGATATTGAGGTAATAGTCTTCTAATGAATTCGATGCCATTCATTTTTGGCATTTCTATGTCACAGGTCATTATATCTGGTTTATACTTAAGAATTTTATCTCTTGCATCAAAGGGGTCCGTAGCTGTAGCTACAACCTCTATAGAGGAATCAGAAGAAATTCCTCTTGCTATTATCTCTCTAGATATTAGACTATCATCCACAATAAGCACTTTAATTTTTCTATTATACCCCATATATCACCTCCTAAGCTTAGTTGATTTATACCTTCCTATATACCGCTGGCATAATATACTTAAATCTCGTGTCAGCTCTATGAATAGATTCTGCATGTCCTATAAATAAATAGCCTCCAAATTCCATCTTATCGTAAAATTTGTTTACCAACTCTACTTTGGTTTTATGATCAAAGTAAATCATTACATTTCTACAAAAGACCACATGAAACTTCTTTTTAAAAGGAAATACATCCTCCATAAGGTTAAACTTTCTATAGATCACTTCGCTTTTTATTTTATCTATTAAAACAGTCTTTTCCTTATCTTGCTTCTTAAAATAAGTATTTTTCCAGGAGGAAGGTAAAGAAGCAATCTCTTCACTGCTATAGATACCACCCTTAGCTCTATCTAAAACTCTACTAGAAATATCCGTAGCTAAAATTTTTGTATCCCATGACCGTTTTTCTTTTCCAAGATGTTCATCTATAATCATAGCCAAGGTATAGGGTTCTTCCCCTGATGAACAGCCTGCACTCCATATCCTTAGATCCTTGTCTTTTACTGTAGGAATCAGGTAAGGCAGCACCTTATCCCTAAAATAATGAAAGTGCTGGGCTTCCCTCATGAAAAAGGTGTGATTAGTAGTAATTTTATTTACTAAAGTTGTTATAGCCTCACCTGATTGATCCTCCATAATATAGTTATAGTACTGGGAAAAACTTTTGAAATTTTTCTGTGCTAGTACATTATATAGCCTAGCTGTAACAAGAGATTGTTTTTCTTTTTTCAGACGGATTCCATAGTTTGCATAAATGTATTCTGTCAATTGTTTAAACTCTTGTTCTGTAATAGCAATCACTACCCACACCTACCCTTACCTCTTTTGCTCTACTTTTAATACTTGCCAAACTCTCCATCGCTTAATACTATCTTTGAGGTTCTATCTTGTCCACTTGTCCTTTTTCTTTCATGCATATTTTCTAGCATTTCCAGTATCTCTGGATTCATTTCTTCCATTTCTTTATAGGAGGTAGCTTTATTTTTCTTTAACTTAAATCTACTAATCTGTTGCTTTAAGAGTTCTGCCTGACTAGCAAGCTCTTCGCTTGCTGCTGCACTCTCCTCTGCGGTAGCAGAATTGGTCTGGATTACTTCCGATATTTGACTAATACCTTGGCTCACTTGAGCTATTCCTGAATCCTGTTCATTAGAAGCAATAGTTATATCCTTTACTAGGTGAGCTACCTCTGCTACATCCTCTACGATTTTACTTAAAGCAGCAGCAGTTTCATTGGCTATATTGGTACCCCCCTCTACCTTTTTGATAGATCCCTCAATCATAGCAGTTGTTTCCTTAGCTGCATTAGCACTTCTAGCAGCAAGATTCCTCACCTCTTCCGCTACTACTGCAAAACCTTTACCATGTTGTCCCGCTCTAGCAGCTTCAACTGCTGCATTTAATGCAAGAATATTTGTCTGAAAGGCAATTTCATCAATTACCTTAATAATTTTAGAAATATTACTGGAGGCATCATTAATTCCCTCCATGGCCTTCAGCATTTCTTGCATTCGCTGATTTCCCTGTGTGGCGTTTAATTCCGCAGTCTCTGCTAATTGGTTTGCATTATTTGCATTAATAGCATTTTGTCTAGTTTGAGCAGAAATTTCTTCTAAAGAAGCTGTTAATTCTTCAATAGAGCTTGCCTGTTCAGTGGCCCCTTCAGACAGTGCCATGCTGGAGTCTGACATTTGTTTAGAGCCTGATGCTACCTGCTCTGCAGCTGCACTGATATTTGTCATGACTTCATTGATGTTTTCGGTCATGGTTTTAAAGGCTTCTGCTAATGTACCTACCTCATCTCTGGTATGAATATTCATCCCAACATCAAGATCTCCTTCAGCAATCCTATTGGCACCTTCTACAATCTCAGCAAGGGGTTTACTAATAATATTAGCAATAAATAATCCCAAAGCAATGGCAAGTAATACCCCTAGAATAACGATGGTAATCATGATGGTAGATTGTCTGTTAAAATCTGTAGTGTTTTGTTGGGCTTTTGTAGAAGCTGAACTGATATTGTAGTCTAACAACCTCTCTATACCTTGCTCTACTCTTTCTCTAGCTGCAGTAAATTCAGCAATTCTTGCTTCTGCCTCCTCAAATCTTTCCCCCTGAATCATGCCTATATGTTCTGTACGAATGTTTCTATAGGTCACAAGATCATTTTTCAAACCATCAACCATACTTCTTTCCTCTTGAGACTGAATAGTAGTTTCAAACTCAACAAGAATCCTATTGCTTTCTTCTGCTAAGCGGTTTATTGTATCTACCCTTTGAGAAAACATGCTCATATCCCTTTGGTACAACATTAAAAGATATTCAGACCGAACCAGCAACAATGCTCTTTGAATCCGTACCAGTTCTTGTGTAGGCAAGAAATTACTCTCATAAATATCATCACCTCTGCTATTGATAGTACTCATATTGTTAATTCCCATCATTCCTACAATACCTATCAAAAGTGCTATGATAATAAAACCACTTACTAATTTTACTTTTATTTTTAAATTACTGATCCATCCCATACTTCATTCCTCCTTGAATTATTGAATATTTATTAGATTTTCTGTTTCTTCGTTGCTTAGAAGCTTGTCACAATCCAAGATAAGTTTTATTTCACTGTTTATCTTGCCTATGGCTTTGATATATTTATTACTTTCTCCATTTAACTCAGGAGGCTGAAGGATATCCTCCTCAGGAATAGAAAGAACCTCTGATACAGCATCAACAATCATTCCTACAGATATATCTTTGATCTCTATCACAATAATGCAGGTTCTATCATTGTACTCTCGAAAGGATTTCTTAAATCGAAGCCTTACATCTATTACAGGAATAATCTTACCTCTAAGGTTAATGATTCCCTTTATGTACTCGGGAAGCTGCGGAACTTCTGTTATTAGCTGTATTCCTATAATCTCAATAACATATTTTATATCGATACCATAAAATTCATTTCCTAAGGAAAAAGTAAGGAACTTGTCCTTCTGGGTATCCTCTTCCGTTATTTCCTGTACCAAATTTTCCGTCATCTCTACATCCCCTTTCATTTTATAAGATTATCCTAATCCTTCCCTTGAAGTTTCAAACTAATGAGTCCTGCTGTATCAAGGATTAAACTAATATTGCCATCTCCTAGCAAAGTACATCCTGCCAAGCCTTCAATTTTTTTTATGTTTCTTATGTAAGTGGGAAGAGGTTTAACAACCACCTGCTGCTGACCCAATAGCTCATCTGCAAAAATGCATAAGCTTTTATTCTCTTGTTCCAGCATAATCATAATTCCTTCAGTAAGCTGTGTCCTTTCTGGTCTTATATTATATAACTGATGTAGTCGGAGAATTGTATAACACTGATCCCGAATCATGATCATTTCATTACCATCTGGGTCTCTTATAATATCCTTCTCCTTTGGTCTAAAGGATTCCTTAATAGCACTGGTGGGTAAGGTATATCTGGAGGTACCTACCCGGATGTTCATACCATCTATGATGGCTAAAGTAATAGGGATTTTCAAGGTAATGATTGTACCTTCGCCTTCCCTGCTATCTACAGATATGGAACCCCCTATGGTTTCAATGTTTTTCATTACTACATCCATACCTACCCCTCTACCAGAGAATTCTGTGATATGATCTTTGGTGGAAAATCCCGGTAGCAGTATTAGGTTGTAGATTTCCTTATCCCTCATTTCATCTTCTGACTTATATAACAATCCATGTTCTCTAGCCCTTTGAAGTATCTTTTCCTTACTTAAGCCCTTCCCATCATCCTTCACAATGACAATGACATCACTGCCAGCATTTTTGGCTTCAAGTGTAACGGTAGCCAAAGCTGACTTTCCTTTTTTCTCCCTCTCTTCAAGGGTTTCAATACCGTGATCAATAGCATTGCGTACAAGGTGCATCAAAGGATCAGAAATGTGCTCTATAATATTTTTATCTACTTCAGTCTCTTCACCAATAATTTCTAACGCCACTTCTTTATTGAGTTTCTTGGACATATCCCTTACAATACGATGCATCTTATGGAAAGTAGCAGAAAGAGGCACCATACGAATAGACATCACCACGTCCTGTAGTTCATTGGTGATCTTATGCAACTGTGTCGCGGCTTTATGAAAATTATCGAGATGTAGACCTCGTAGATCAGGGTTTTGTGTAACCATCGCCTCTGCAATCACCATCTCACCTACTAAGTCCATAAGCTTATCTAATTTTGCTACATTTACACTAATGATGCTTTGCTGTGCAGAAGTATTTTTTGTCTCTTTTTCCTGCAGCTTTGGTACTTTAATCGTTTCATCCTCTAATAGAATACTTTTAGACTCTGTAGGGGAATCAAATCCTTCGTGATTTTTTAGTTCTGTAAGCTGTAAATCCTTAAGGAAAATGGTTTGCATAAGAAGCTCGTGTACTTGGTCATAGGTTTTACTGGTCTTAAATAGTAGTTTAAAACCCTTTTCTCTAATTACTTCACTACTACTCTCATTTTCGATAATATCCTGTGGAAAATAGTAAAATTCTTGAGTGATCTGTTGAATATTGTGAACCACAGTGTAGGCCCGTATGTTTTCCATTTCGCATCCATCTTGAAAATGTATGATGGCTTGGAATTCATTGACATTAAGGGGGTCTGCTATTTTCTCCTGCAGTATATAATATTGCTGTTTTTCATCAGGATCCTTTTTTACCTCTTCAACCTCTGAAAGAGAGTTTTCCTGCTTTAAGAAGCATAGAAAGTCTTCTATATTTCCAATAAGAATCGATGCATCACCGTCTGCTTCATCGTTATTTTTAATCTTTTCTATCTCTACTTTAATAAAGTCAACACCCTCTAAGACTAAATCAGAAAGCATAGAACAATCAAACTGTTGCAGTGCTCCTTCCCTCAAAAAAAAGAACAGATCTTCGATAGAGTGAGCAAGTGCAGAAATATTATTAAATAACATCATAGCAGAAGAACCTTTAATGGTATGCATGATGCGAAAAATTTCATTAATATCCGCTTCACTATAGCAGCTTGCTTTTTCACTGCACAAAATAGACTGTTCCAGCTGTGTTATGAGTTGAGAGGTTTCAAATATAAACATGTCCAGCATAGGTTCATAGTAAGACTGTTTGGACAAAGAAATCGCCCCCTAGCGCTATTTTTTATATCTTTAATATATAAGTCATTCGCATTAATCTAAACCATAATTTGTCATCCCGAACGGAACAAAGCGTAGTCCAAGGATCTTAGAATTAGCAAAGTGATAGTTGGAGAGAATTTTGAAAATAACTGTATTAAATTAACGCTTATGATATATAAGTTATACATACTCTATTGATAAACTAATTTTCGGGATTTTTAGTAAAAACATCTAAAAGCATTTTTAGTGTTGATAGGATATATTCTTTTAGAGAAAAGCTATATCCCTCCATACGCCATTTTAGACATATTGTTCTAAAAGAACTGATGATTGTTATTGCCAGCTTTTCAGCATCGATATCAGAAGAAATCGTTCCCTCTTCCTGAGCCTCACAAACCAGTTTCTCTATTGCATCAATACGTGTAGTAAAGATTTCCTTTATTTTCCCAGCCAACTCTGGATTAATGTTTAACGTATCATAAACCTGTGTAATAGCAGTAATGGCAGGGTAGTTTTCATAGTACGTGGCATAAGCCCCCACAAGATAAGTAATCGCTTCGACACCTTTGATTTTTTTCAGTTCAGTGGATTGAATAATATCATGATCGTACTGCGAATAATGATTTAATACCGCAAGAATTAGTTCATTTTTACTACTAAAGTGTTTAAATATGGTGCTTTCCGATACACCTTGTCTTCTTGCTATTTCTCTGGTTGAAAACCCCTGTATGCCATACTCATCTATTACTTCAATTGTCGTAAGAATAATTCTTTCTTTTCTATGTAATAGTTCCAATATATCTTCACCCCCTCGAGGTAAGTAACTACTCACTTCCTTGCTTTTATTTTACATAGGAAAGCTTTTATTGTCAATCATTGGTTTTTTTTCTTTTATTATGTAGAAATTTGTATTCTGCAAAAAACAAAAGACCTGCGTTTAAAACACAAGTCCTTTACTTTTCTAAAAAGTTGATAGGAGAATCTATAAGTAGAATATTTAATTTTTTTAAGAAAAACTGTTTCTACTAATCCCAGTAGATAAACTTTCTAATCATCGCTTCAATATTTTCTGGTGTAACATTTTCATTTGTTAATTCTTCCAACTTTACACCCCTACCATAAACAGCAATGGTAGGCAAACCCAATACCTTTTCCTTAATAGCCAGTCTTCTTGCTTTAGTAGTTTCTAGCTTACAGAACTTCATATTGTCATTGTACTTTTCTGCTAGCTCCATGATCGCCGGCATTAAGGCTTTACATGGCTCACAGCTTTCACTCCAATAGTCTACTAAAACAAACTCCTCTGCCTCTAATACTTCTTTTTGAAAATTATCCTTATCTACTTCTAATAACATCTTTCTCATCCCCTTTTTTAAGTATTTTTAGAAACTTTCTTTTTACCAACTATGGGATATGCCCTTGTAAATAGGCCATCTAAGAAGCTATATTTGTAGCCCTCAGCTGCTAAAAATCATTTATCCAAGTGCATATCTCTATAGAATTCAAGCTTTTATAAATATTTCAAATATTTATATATCACATAATTCAACCTTTGTCAACTATAGCGGTATAGTTTTTGTTATTAACTTGTGATAATAAAATAAAATTTCATGTAAATTTATGTATTTATTAAAATGTCTATCATTATAGAATACTCCTATTCAACTATAGTCTATTATTGTTTTTTTCAATTAGTAAACATGTTTTTTGTGTGATATTCTATCTAAGTCAAAAGTATTATTTACTTAAATATATTAATTGAAAGGATTGATTGTATGCGTTTTAAAAAGAAATACTTATTTACTTTGATCTCTTTGTTATTGTTATCTTTATTTTTCGTTGGATGTACCAGTTCAGATAGTGATTCTACATCAACCAGCAATTCTATTCCGACTATAAACCTAAGCTACTTTAGAAATGACCATCAAATTCCTTTATTTACTGCTTTTGCAGAAAGCAAAAACTTTGAAGGTGTAGATAGTTATTTAGAAGCAATTATTGAAAAGGAAAAGTACAAATTAATTACAAATGGAGAAGAAAAAGCAATCATCGAGGTTATTGTATCTCAAGGGGGAGCAGAATCAACAACAATGTTTGCCCAAGGTAATTTAGATATTGCTTCTTTTTCTATTACCGCAGCGATGACAGGAGTTGACAGTGGTGTTCCAATTAAGGTTTTGGCACCAGTACATACTGATGGCCCTGGTCTAGTAATGCATAATGACATTGATGTAAATGGTTGGGACGAATTTTTAGAATATGTGCAGTCTCAGGATGAGCCTGTGAAAATAGGTTATCATTCACCAACAAGTAGTCCTAAGATTGTGTTTGAAGGTGCTTTAGCCAGAGCTGACATCAATTATACTATTGATCCTAATAATACAGAGGCAGATATTTTATTAGTTGACCTTCGGTCAGCATCTAATTTCACTTCATCTTTAATGAGTGGCGAAGTTGACGGATGGGTAGGTCCATCACCACATCCACAAGTAGCAGCTTTCGAAGGTAATGGTAATTTTGTTATGTCACATAGGGAGTTACCGCCTGAAGGGTTTTGGGAAGGATTTCCTTGTTGTGTAATCGTTACTTCAGATAAAATGTTGCAAGAACAAAGAGAAATAGTATCTACTATGGTGGAGCTAATAACTTATGGTGCAGATTATATTATTAAAAATCCTGAGATTGGAGCCAGCGTATCATCTGACTGGTTAGGCATCCCAATTGAAGCTGCAAGAAATACTAATGTTGTCTACACAACAGAACCCTCAGAAAACTTCTTACGTGGTGCTAATACTTATCTTGAAGTTTTAAATGATATAGGTAATTTTAATGACAAATTAAAAGGAAAAGATATAGAAGAAGCAAAGGATCTACTATTTGATTTTAGTATAATTGAAGAAATATTAAATTAGCTGCAAGCAAAAGAAAGTGTACCTCTATTGCATATTGGCTTGAAGCTAGAAAATTTTAAAAACCACAATATATCATGAGTTTTCTTTAACAACAATTTGATAGATGTTTGCTAGTACTTAAATGCTATTACAATATCTAGAAACAAGTTAAAAAGAAAAAGATATATTGTGGTTTTAAAAAAATTTATAGTATTGAATTGGAGTGTATTTCATGAAAAGTAAAGTTAACGCATTAGATTTAAAGCATTACAAAACTAATGAAGTCAGTGAAAGCATAAAAAGACCATTAAAATGGAATAGGATTAATATAAAACATAGGTTAATAACTTTAATCTGTCCTATTATTTTCATTGTATTTTGGCAGTTCTTAGCTGTTAAAATGAATAATCCTGTGGTTTTACCAACCTTCACTTCTGTATTAAGCATTTTAGTAAACCCTACAGTTTCATTATTAGGTATAGGTTCTTTAGGCTATAATTTATTCATAAGCTTTTTGAGGGTATTCACTGGTTATTTAGCTGCTGTTATTGTAGCTGTTCCGCTAGGGGTTTTAATGGGTTATAATAATACGATTTATAGGCTTTTAAGTAATTTTCTAGGAATTTTTCGTCCCGTACCACCTTTAGCATGGGTTCCTCTTGTATTAGCATGGTTTGGTATTACTAGTATGGCTATATTTTTCCCTATAGAATCAGGCCCTGCTTATATTTATTTGAGAAATATTAGATTATCTATGGTTTTTATAATATTTATAGGAGGTTTTTTTCCAATACTAACTAGCACCATCTATGGAGTAAGAAATGTTAGAAAAAGTTTAATTGACGCTACGATGACTTTAGGTGCAAAAAAGCATCATATACTTCTAAAGGTAATCATTCCTTCAGCTATGCCTTCTATCATTAATGGCCTTAGGACTGGACTGGGAGTAGCTTGGATGTGTCTAGTTTCTGCAGAAATGCTGCCAGGAAGTATTGCGGGAGTCGGCTATTTAATTACCCATGCATACCAGTTAGCAAGAACAGATGTAGTAATAAGTGGCATGATAACAATAGGTATAATAGGGGTTTTATTAGATTCTCTATTTAGGCTATTAGAAGATACTAAATATAAGTGGCAAAAAAATGTACAGTGATTAATAATAGGAGGGCTTAACTTTACTTATGGAACAACCAATTTTAAGGATTAATGGGATTTATAAAAAATTCGTAACAGAAAAAGGAAATACAATAAATGCTTTAGATAAAATAGATATAAATATACAGGAAAACGAATTTATTTGTATATTAGGGCCTTCAGGGTGTGGTAAATCCACTTTACTTAGAATTATTGCGGGTTTAGAAAAACCTTCAATGGGAGAGGTGTATTATAAAAATCAAGAAATTAAAAAATGTCATAAAGAAATAGGAATGGTATTTCAACAGTATACATTATTACCTTGGAGAACCATAATTGAAAATATAGCTCTTGGCTTAGAGATCAATGGAATGGACAAAAAGCAAAGAATAGATAAGGCACGTAAGTATTTAAGTTTAGTAGGATTAGAAAAATTTGAAACTTCTTTTCCTTATGAGCTATCAGGAGGTATGCAACAAAGAGTTGCTATAGCTAGAGTATTAGCAAATGACTCAAATGTTCTTTTAATGGATGAGCCCTTTGGTGCATTGGATGCACATACAAGAGTTCTGCTACAAAGAGAGTTGTTGGAAATATGGAAAAAGAATAAAAAAACAGTAATATTTGTTACTCATAGTGTAGATGAGTCTATTTATCTAGCAGATAAAATAGTAATTATGTCAAAAAGTCCAGGAAAAATTAAGAAAATTATAGATGTCAACATAGAAAGACCTAGGGAAAGATCAAATATAGCGTTTGGGAAGTTAAGTACAGAGCTTTTTGATATGCTATAGGAATTGCCACAAAATTATAAGTAATTTGGGATGGGGTGTGGAGGTTTTAGTGTTGCACCTAAGAAAAATCGATTACTTGACAAAATAATAAGCAGTTAATGGAGCATTCTTTTTCATTAACTGCTTATTTAATGGGATGGGCTTTATAAACCTTTTTCAATAGTAACACAACCAGTCATGATTCATCATGACGCCTTCTCACCTACTTAAATATCTTCACTCTTTCTTCTATTGCTTGAAATTCCTTTTCTCCTGCTGCTGCAATTGGTTTTCCAAAGGGAAGCTGTGCCATGAGTTTCCAATGACTCGGTATATCCCATGTCTTTCTAACCTCTTCATCAATAAGAGGGTTATAATGCTGTAGAGAAGCACCAAATCCTTCAACCTCTAAAGATGTCCAAATAATATACTGAAGTATTCCTGAGGCTTGTTGCGACCAGATTAAGAAATTTTCTTTATAGAGGGGAAATTGTTCTTGCAGATCTCCTACGACCTTTTGATCTTCAAAAAACAAAACCGACCCATAACCATTACGAAAACTATTAATTTTTTCTTCTGTTTTAGGAAAGTTTTTTTCAGAAACAGTTTCCTGCAAAGTTTTTTTTACTATATCCCATAACCGATCATGTTGCTCCCCTAGTAGAAGTACCGCTCTCCCACTTTGAGAATTAAATGCTGAGGGGGTATGCTTCACTGCATATTCAATCACTTCTGCTATTCTTTCATCAGAAACAACCGCTTCCTTAGCAATGCCATAAATAGACCGACGATTTTTAATCGATGTATAAAAATCTTTACTCATTTTATCCCTCCAAACTTTATTTGTCCCTATAGCTCTACTTATTTCTTTACCCATTATATGTTTTCTTATTCATAGACAGCTTCTTCTAAAGCTTTTAATTTCTAAAGGATAAAAACCTTGCCTTATACCTCTCTGCTTTAAAGCAGGGATTTTACGTTAAATTTAGTAAAAAAACAAGTGGTTTTCAACTGTTGCTTAGCAGCTTGAAGAAAGGGGTTTTGTCTTTTTATTTGATCGTTTTGTTTTATGTTCCTCCAGGATTGAATACATGGTAGGTACCACCACTAAGGTTAATAGGGTAGCCATACACAAACCACTAATTAAGGCAATTCCTAAAGGAGCGAAAAACGCTTCTTTTAACGTAATAGGTAAAATCCCCCCGGCAGTTGTAATAGTGGTTGCTAATACAGGCAAGAACCTTGTTTTCCCTGTCTCAAGAATGGCTTCCCTTGTGTCATATCCGGTTCCCCTGAGGTAATTGATGTAGTCCACTAAAACAATGGCATCATTTACCGCAATCCCCACCAAAGCAACCAACCCCACAAAGGCCACAAAACCAAACTTATTACCCGTAATAAGTAATCCCGGCATAACACCTATCAGTGCCATGGGTACAGTAAATAAAATGATCAAAGGTTGTGTTAAGGAATTGAATTGAATCGCTAATATAATATATACCAAAATAGCTGCAAGAATCATGTTATTCATCATATCTTCAAAGGATTCTCCCATTTCCTCCATCTCTCCTCCAAACTCCAATACTACCCCTTGAGGCATAGAATAATCTTTTATTTCCTCTTTAAACTTATTAATGACTTCAACTGCTGTTACTCTTTCGGCATCAATTTCTCCCGAAACCGCTATTCTCCTTTTACCATCTTCGTGGGATATATTCATAATACTTTCGGTTTCTACGATCTCTGCTACCTGTGAAAAAGGGACAGCCTCTCCCCTAGGTGTATAGAAAAAGATTTTTTCTATATCCCGTACGGTTCTAAGTCGATCCTTTGAGGTTCGAATAATAACATCTATTTCATCTTGATTTTCTCTAAAAGTTGTGGCCTTAATTCCATGAATCACATTCCTTATAGACAGGGCTATGGACATATTGTCTAACCCTAGTGTAGATGCCTTAGCTTGATTCACTCTTACCTGTAATTCTGGCATTCCCTCACCTATACTGGTTTTTATGTCCCTTGCCCCTTCTAGCGACTTTAGAATCTCAGCAAAGTCCCTTGCGGTATTTTCTAAATCCTCTAGATTTTCTCCTTTTATTTTCAAATAGATAGGAGCACCTGTTGGTGGTCCTGCCTCTAATTCAATAACCTTTATTTCAGCCCCTGCAATTTTTCTTACATGACTTCTAATTTCACTTGCAATCTGCACACTAGTCCTTTCTCTATGGACTTCTTCCTTCAATTCTACAATAATTCTTCCTTTGTTAGGCATATCAGGACCCTCCACAGTAAAGTCAGACCATATATCCGTCCCCTCATCACCTACATAAGAAACAAAGTGATTGATTTCATTTATGTTAAACAAGTACTTTTCTACTTCCTCAACGATCTCTAAAGTTTCCTCTAGGTTACTTCCTTGTGGTGTGCTAATCTCTACGTAAAAGCTAGGCATATCTTCTTCTCCAAACATTTCAACCTTCAGTATACCTAGTGGAATTAAACCTATACTTATGATAAAAGCTAAAAAAATCATTCCTATAAACAGCAGTTTTCTTTTCGTTGTTGTAATAACCCAGCCCAGACATTTTTGATAATAACTAATTACTTTACTCTCTTCATGTCCACCTTTAAATTTAAACTGCTTAAGAAACATAATAAATCCAAAGACTACAGCCATTGTAATGGATAGCATACCATACTGTTTTACACCCTCTTGACTCCAATCCTTAAAGGCAATCAAGGATAAAACAAAGACAAAAACTACAGAAATCCATTTTATGTAATTTTGCTTTTTAAATCCTTCAGACTTTGTTTTATGACTTCTATGGGTCTTGATCATCCCCGCACAAATCGAGGGAGCTATGGTAATTGCCATAAAAAACGAGGCGGTCAAGGTGAAGATGACTGTCAAGGGAATAGGACGTATAAATTCACCCATTATTCCAGAGGTTAAGGACAAAGGAAAAAAGGCTGCCAATGTTGTCAATGTAGATGCCATAATAGCAGGAGCCACCTGATTGGTACCTACTTCCGCCGCTAACTTTGAAGATAATCCTTTAAATCTCAGTCGATCTATATTTTCCATAACTACAATAGCATTGTCCACCAGCATGCCTACTGCTAAAACAAGGGAAAACATGGTGATCTCGTTTAAAGTCATTCCTGACACTTTCATCAGTCCAAAGGCTGTAAAGATAGAGAGGGGAATAACAAAGGCTACAATTAACGACTCTTTAAATCCTATAAAAAGAAATAATACCACGATGACCAACAACAACCCTGATTTTGCATTATCAGTGACAGAACCCAGTTGCGAAGCTACATAGTGGGCTTTGTCAGATACCAGCTCTAGTGTCATATCGCTGGGATATAAACCTTCTTGATGTTCATTTAGTCTCTTTAAGATAGCGTCTTTAACTATAATATCATCGGCAGATTCTTTTTTCTTGACAGAGATTGCAATGGCATTTTCAATATAAGGTTCTTCTTCTGATAGTACAGGTTTTCTTACAAATTTTTTTACATCCTCATAACCATCCTCTATCATGGCAATGTCTCTCAAATGAACCTTTCCGTTTCCCAAGTCCTTAATAATTACACTTCCTAATTCTTCTACTTTTTCAAATCTTCCTATTGTACGGACATTATAGTGTATTTCATTTAGCTTAATATCCCCACCTGGAAGGTTTACATTGGACTGTATGAGGGCATTTTTAATATCCTGTAAAGAAATATTGTACACTGATAGTTTTTGCGGATCTACAATAACCCTAATTTCTCTTTTTATATCTCCTACCAGCGCTACTTCAGTAACACCCTCCACTGATTCAATCAAATTTTTTATTTTTTCAGCACTTTCCTGAATTTCTAATGTTTCACGATTTCCCCTTAAAGTAAACACCAATACAGGACTTTCCCCTGTTTTCATATCCATCACCCTTGGTGTTTCTACATCTACAGGTAATGTATCACTTATATCTAAAATCTTTTCTCTTGTTTCTCTAACTTTTTCCTGTATATCACTACCGGAATCAAATTCTATGAATATGGTAGACTGTCCAAAGGTAGATCCCGATGTAATTCTTCTAACATCTGTCAGTTCCTCCAGCTTTTTTTCTATAGGATCTGTCACCAGTGATTCCACTTCCTCTGGAGAAGCTCCTATATAAGTTGTTTGTACCACTGCAAAGGGGATAGTGACTTTTGGCTGTGCTTCCCTCTGTAATCCAGAGTATTGCGTGATTCCCCAGAAAAAAATAATTATAATCAATAAGTAAGTAACCCTATATCTATTGATAAAAAAAGCAGACCATCTTCCTAGGAAATTTTTCTTTTGGGAAAGCTCTGGTATATCCTTCTTGTTTTTATCCTCCATCAATTTGCCCCCCTTTACCTGTGATCTTCGGTTATAAATACTTCTTCACCCTCTGATACATACTCTTTCCCTTTAATAATTAGCTGTTGTCCTTCCTTCAGGCCTTCTTTCACTTCTACATATTTCCCATTATCAATGCCAATTGTCAACGGAAAAGTTTTTACAATATTATCTTCCACAATATAAGCAAAATATTGACCTTTATCTATTTTTAGATGTTTTCTTGGAAGGACAATGATATCTTCACTTCGTTCTAAATCTACAACAGCTTCTGCAAACATTCCCGGTCTGATCCTACCCTCTTTATTTTCTATTTCAATACTAACAGGATAGGTAAATGTTCTTCCCTCTGTTACAGGGGTAATTTTGGTAATCCTTCCTTTAAAGGATTCCTTCCCTGCTGCTGCAATATTTACTTCTATTTCTTCATCTATCTGTACTTTGTTAATAAAAGTCTCTGGTACATAAATATCTAAAACTACTGTATCAATATTTACAATAACAAAAGAGGGCACAGTATTTCCTGTGATTTCTCCTTTTTCAATACTTCTCGATGCTACAACTCCCTTGATAGGGCTGGTAACATTTAAATCCTCCAGCGTTTCTTTGGCATTTTTTAATTGAATCAATAGAGCATCTCTAGCTGCAACTGCTTGTTGTAGTTGATTTTTTGCGTTTTCTATATTTTCCTTCAAAATTGACCCTACTAAAAGCTCATGATTTCTCCTACTTGCTTCATAGTTTAGTTTTGTTTGTTCATAGGCTAGTTTTACTTGATCATACTGCTGCCTAGAGACAGCCCCTGCATCATAGAGTTTATTCATATCTTCATAGTTTTTTTGTGCATCCTCATATAATACCTTCAAAAGATTGATGGTATCTTCTGACTGATTTTTTTGGTTTTCTCTCATGCTTCCTTCTGCCATTGATACTCCTATAGAAGCAGTATCAATAGAGATTTCTGCTGCCTTTACCTGGTTGTTTAGCTGGGCAATGGTATGTTCAACATTCCTTTTATCCATAATAAACAATAGATCTCCCTGCTGCACCTCGTCACCTACATCAAAGAAAATTTCTCCTACTTCTCCAAAAGATTTTGCCATGACACTTACCTGATTTTTCGCCTTAATCTCTCCTGAATAAACTTCTATCTTGCTTATATCTCCTTTTGCAACTTTTTGTACTTCTACATATACTAGATCTTTTTCTACGTCAGTGGGCTTTGTATTGTTGCATCCTGTCGATATAATTAATACAACAAACATGATTAAACTTAACCACACATAATTCTTGGAAGTTTTCATCTTACACTCTGGTTTCTATAGCCTAGACACTATAAAATACTGCTGTGTAAATTTTTCACAGGCTAAACCAGAACTTTCACCTACCTTTCCTTTAATTTTTTATAATTGAAGCAGTCCTGTATATAGATTTACTCCATTATACTTGAATTTCATTAGCGTTAATTTACACCATAATTTGTCATCCTGAGGGGAGCAAAGCGGAGTCGAAGGATCCTAGTATTAGCAAAATGACAGTTTCAGAGAATTTTGATAATAATTATATATGCTAATAATTTACAAATACCTCTATCTTTTTTATACCTGATTCACTATCTATAATCAAGTTATATTTTTCCAAAATACAAACTCGTAGAGGAGGCAGCACTAAAAACTGCTATCCATCTACGAGTAATGATCATTTTAAACTTTAAACTTTTCAATCAAGGTCTGTAGTTCTTGGGCTAAGTTTGATAATCCTTCACTGGCACTTGCAATCTCTTCTACAGCAGCAGTCTGTTCCTCCATAGATGTTGCTGCTTGTTGGGTAGCAGCAGAGTTTTCTTCTGCAATAGCAGAAAGACTTTGTAAAGCACTTAATATTTCGGTTTTCATCTTTTCCATTTCTTTACCTGAAAAGTTTAATTGTTCCATAGCTGCTTCCGCATCCTTCATTGCTTCTGCTATTAACATATACTTATCTTTACTATTGGTTACACCCTTTGTTTGCCCTTTAGATATCTTACTAACTTTTTCCATTGTTTTTACAGCATCTTTAGCATTACTTTGCAGTTCGCTGACGATTTTATCGATGGTTTTTGTAGATGTAGCTGATTGTTCTGCTAGTTTTCTGATTTCTTCTGCTACCACTGCAAAACCTTTTCCTGCATCTCCTGCCCTTGCTGCTTCTATGGCGGCATTTAAAGCCAGTAAGTTGGTTTGTTCTGCTATGGAAGCAATTACTCTGCTAGCTTCTACAATACTATCAGAGCTTTCGTTGGTTTTTAATATTACCTCATAGATTTCTTTTGAAGCACGATTACTTTCTTCAGTAATGTTAAACAAATCACTGATTTCCTGCAGGCCTTCACTAACAGTTCTTGCTACTTTACTAGAAGCTACATTCAAATTTTTGATAACTATTTGATCCTTTTCAATAGCTTCTCCTAATAAAGTCGCCTTTAAAGAACCCTCTTCTGTATTTCCTGCCTGATCAGAAGCACTTCTTGCAATTTCTTCTATGGTTTTTGCTACTTCATCAGCAGCGGTAGCTGATTGTTGGGATGTAGCCGTCAACTCCTCCGAAGCAGCTGCCACCTGCTGTGAGGAATGATTGATATCCTTAATAATTTCTCTAAGATTGTGAATAATGTTCTGTAGCGCCTTTGACAAGACACCAATCTCATCTGCTTTTTTGAGAAGGTCCTCGGGCATATCCTCTGTAATATCTAAATTTGCCAGCTTTTCTGAAAAATTTACTGTTCTAATAATAGGTTTTGTTATTGAATTCCCAATCAAGTATATAATGACAATACTTATTAGCAAAATAATAAGTGTACCAAATAAAATTCTCCTTTGCAGTGATGGAACTGCCGATAAAACCTCTCTTTCATTTGCAGTGATAACTAGTATCCAGTCTGTATCTTGAATAGCTGCATAACCAGCATATAGATCATGCCCTTCAAAAGTATAGCTACTAACTCCAGTTTGCTCTTCTAGTATCTTTTCAAATAGCGTCGCTACAGATTTTTGACTTTCATCGTGTAATGCTTCCTCAATGTGATTATACTGGTTAAACACTCTGTCTCTATCAGGATGAGCCACCATTGTTCCTTGTTGATTAATCATATAGGCGTAGCCAGTACTGCCATAACCTGTATCTTCTATAATATTTGTTAGAGCCATTCCATCTCTATGGCCTACTAAAGCCCCCACTACCTTACCATCTTCTTCAATAGGAGCAACATACATTAAAATAGGCTTATTTTCACGAATCAACAAATCTGATACACTTACTTCACCATCTAAGGCTCTTTTGATAGACTCTGCCCCTCCTAATTGACTGGTTGTACCATCTACATGATAGGCAGTGCCATTAGGGTGCACAACCGCTAAATCAAAAAAATCAGTTCTTTGTAACTGTCTTTCCAATACAGCTTGCTGTTCCTCCCAATTCATTCTTTCAATATCACTCCTGCCCGCAATTATCTCCAAGGTTCTTTTTTGAATTCTCACTCTGCTCTCCGTCAACCTTGCAGCCTCAAATGCCAGAGAAGCTAAGTTTTTTTCAGCTTCTTCAGTAAGAGATATCTTAGCTCTTTGTATAGAGATACCGCCTAATGCAATAGACGATAATAAAATTAAGATGGAAAAATAAAGAATGAGTCTTGTTTTTATACTTTTCATTTCTATGCCTCCATTGTACGTATTTAAATATGACCGTGCAAAATTTCTTAGCTTTAGTTCTTTACTCTTCAATAAGTTTTTCTCTTAATAGATACCTATGATTTTTATGAGCTATAAGCTACTTTTATCTTTGAATGTTTCCTCCCTCCAATCCCATTGATTTCTAAACCCTTCCTCCTTACCTTATACCACTTCACTATGTCAATGCTTCTGCTTCTAGCTTGCCTAATAATTTGATTATAGTGGGTTTTTCCCCAATTTTCTTGAATATTCGACAAACTGCTGAAATATTCGACGAAATAGCATCTATTACTTTAAGGAATCTAAAACTTCACAAAAGATCTTCCTTTGTTTTTCAATCTTTCTAAAATTTCTGCTTTTTAGATTTATCCATAATATGGTATAATGAATTTAATGTATATAACTTAGTCTAAGTGCTTAAATTTTAGATTTAAACCAAGGAGAGGATATAAGATGGTATCACTTATTGCCAAAATTACTGCCATACCAGGAAAAGAAACACAACTCATGGAAGCAATCACTAATTTAACCAAGATCACTCGAGAGGAGACAGGTTGTATCACCTACATTCCTCATGTTTCTGTAGAAAACACTGCAGAAATTATTATCTTTGAACAATATGTAGATGAAGCTGCTCTACAGTATCACGCTTCAAGCCCTCATTTCAACGCTGTCTTCGCAGAAAGGTCTGGTGAGCTTTTAAGTAAGCCTATTGAAGTCACAATGCTAAAAGAGTTTTAGCACAGCAAAAAAGACACCTAGCTTCTAATTTTTCGCTAGGTGTCTTTTTTTAGGTGTTATTTATCCACGTAGGATATATCTACCTCGATCGTATCTCCATCTTCAAAAAGAAGTGGTACGCACATAATCACACTTTTATGTATACTCAACTGAATACGCTCTCCTGTTAATATAGTTGGCGGGGTAATATCAATGTCGACGCCCTTCTGAGAAAACAACGTGGCAGTGTTACCCATAATCATGTTGCACAACTCACCAATTGCACTTCTCCCCATTTCATCCAACTCAGTTACAGGCATTCCCATCATCATGGCAGAAGCCACTCTATAAGCCATTTCCTTACTAAAATTAATTACTACATTTCCAGATATTTTACCTGTTAATCCTATCAGCACCAACACATTGTCACTTTTATAGGGGGTATCCTTGACACCTACCTTCCCTAGCTTTGGTGCAAGTCCCGTAGTCTGATGTATAACATTTGTACTTGCCTCAATGAATTGGTTAATATATTCTGCTTTCATAATATATTCTCCCTTAACTTTATTCTTCTCATTTATATGCATCCTATTTTTTTAGAGCATTATAGATTTTGTATAATTTCTTAAAAAACTTTTACAAGAGGTACATAAATTCCATCGATGTCAATCACCATCTCTGGCAGAGGTTAAATATCATTAAATGATAGGTGAGTGATCACTCACCTATCATTATTTAGTTCATTATATAGGTATAATTACCCAGCGTCAAGTCCCAATTGGGTCTTTTATAAAATTCCTCCCTATCTTTTTTTAAAAAAATCAATACTCTTTACATATACAGATACATGCAAAAGTCTCCTGACTTATGGTTTCAGTCAAGAGACTCATATTTTCTAAAGTAATATTTTCTAACTTCTTTACCTAATAACACTAAAGCATCTCTTCCTATCTTTCTTCTCTAAAATAATTTTCTCCACAGGCAGCAGGTTGAGCATGCTTCTTGGATTTTTGCATAGAGGTAACAATCAGTATAATCACAGTAATTAAAAATGGAAGCATCACATAAAAAGCGTTTGGGAGGCTGATCAAACTCTTTCTGACATAAAACTGGAGAATACTAAAACCTCCAAATATTAAAGAACCTAAAATAGCCTTCACTGGACTCCAGCTTGCAAAGATTACCAATGCTACAGCAATCCAACCCTGTCCGTTGACACAACTATTATTCCAAACACCGCCGCCGTTAATTAAAGATAGGTAAGCACCTCCTAATCCGCAAATGCCTCCGCCTATGAGAATATGGACATACTTTACTAAAAGGACATTGATTCCTGCTGCATCTGCGGTAGCTGGATTTTCGCCTACGGCACGCATATTGAGTCCCGCCCTTGTATGCTTAATATAAATACCACATAGAATAGCAATGACTATAGCAAGATATACCAATGGATTGTGAGAAAATAAAAGTTTACCCATCACAGGAATCTCTCCCAATACTGGTATGGTCCTTTCACTCAGTGCCGCTACAAACCTCGGTGATAGCTTAGGGGAACCATCTACAGATTTACTAATCATAATTTCTCCAAAAAACCTAGCAAAGCCTGAACCAAAAATTGTTAGCGTAAGTCCTGTTACGTTTTGATTTGCCATCATGGTGACTGTAAGAAAAGCATAGATCAAAGCTCCCAACATCCCTGCTAATATAGCAGCCAACAACGCAAGGAGGACATTATCGGTGTGATATCCAACAAAAAAACCGCTAAAAGCTCCCATGAACATCATGCCTTCAACACCGAGGTTCAAATGTCCTACCTTTTCATTCATAATCTCTCCTGTAGTACCAAAAAGAAGAGGGGTTCCAGCTTTAATTGCAGCAAATAAAAAATTAATCAGCATCATACAGACCGTCCCCCTTCCGATTTTTTGCGAAAAATAAATTGATATCTTCGAAAGAAATCAAATCCAAGGATAAAAAACAAGATAATACCTTGCAAAATAGCGGATACTGCTGCTGATATACCAAAGGCACTCTGCATGACACTGCATCCTTTTTCCAAAATACTGAATAATATTGCTACAAGTAAAATTAAGATGGGATTCAAGTAAGATAACCAAGCTACAATAATAGCGGTAAAACCTACCCCTCCTGCAATTCCTTCGCTTAGTGTATAGGCAGCTCCTGTTGCCTGTGTCATTCCTGCTATGCCACAAATACCTCCACTTAAAAACATTGTACGTAATACAACTTTCCTGACATCTATTCCAGCATACTTTGCCGTATTTTGACTTTCTCCCACCACACTGATTTCATAGCCATGTTTAGAAAACTTTAAATAGATAAAAATAAATACAACCAATATTAATCCGATAATCCAACCTGCATGAACGCCAAAAACTCTATCCAGTCTTGCATTGGCATGAAAGGATGCAATTTTAGGAAACCCACCAGCATTTGGATCAAGCCATGGTCCTTCTGTCAAATACTTAATCGTATATAGTGCGATATAGTTGAGCATGAGTGTAAATAAGGTTTCATTGGTGCCAAACTTTGTTTTGAAGAAAGCTGGAATTAGTGCCCATAAACCGCCTCCTATCATACCTGCCATCAACATGACAGCAATGAGTAGACTATGGGGCCAGTCACTATGAAACAATGCAAAGTAGGTGGCAAAGATTGCTCCCATGATGATTTGTCCTTCTGCCCCGATGTTCCAAAATTTCATTTTAAATGCCAGCGTAACTCCAAGGGAGCTAATCAAAAGAGGAATTGCAATTCTTACAGTCCCCTGCATTGCTATTTTACTTCGAAAGGCCCCGTCTATAATCGTCATATAAGCCTTTATTGGATTAAGACCCAACGCAAGTAAAAACAATCCACCCGTAACTATTGCTGCAACAAATGCTGCTATATACAGCAGAGCAACCTGTTTGCCTTGTAGTTCCTCTCTTTTTGCAATCCTGATCAATGGTTCACGGCGAGGTATCTTACCCACAGTATTGCTCATACTTCTTTTCCTCCTTATCTAAAACTACATCCGCCATCATTAAACCAATCTCCTCTTTTGTGGCTGATTTTGTATCTACAATTCCTGTGATTCTTCCATGGCACAACACCATAATTCTATCGCACAGTTCTAACATCACATCCAAGTCTTCCCCTATAAACAGTATACCAACACCTTTTTGTTTTTGTTCATTTAAAGCATCATATATGGCATAGGAAGAGTTAATATCCAGTCCCCTGACAGCGTAAGCAGTTATTAGTACATTGGGGTTGGATTCAATTTCTCTACCCAGCAGTACTTTTTGTACATTTCCCCCTGACAATCTTCTAACAGGAGTTTCTACACTAGGGGTTACGATTTGCATATCATCTACTAGTTTTTTTGCTAATTCTTTTGCAGCCCTTTTACTGATAAAAGGCCCTTTCTTACTGTGTCGATAATTCTTTAAAAGCATATTTTCCACCATACCCATAGAAGCCACAAGCCCCATGCCAAGGCGGTCTTCGGGAATAAAGCTCATGCTGATCCCTAACTTTATAATATCATGTGGATTCATACCCACAATATTTTCATTACGGTAAAGGACCGCTCCTTTTTTCACAGGTATTAATCCAGCCAACGCCTCACACAGTTCCTTCTGACCACTTCCTGCGATGCCTGCTACACCAAGAATCTCCCCTTGGTTTAGCTGGAAGCTGATATCCTTCAAAGACTCTATCCCCTCTTGATTTTCTACCGTTAAGTGATGGATCTCTAATAAATTTTCTTCAAAATCATTTTCAGGATGTTCAATGGCTAGCTCAATAGCACGTCCAACCATCAGTTCTGTTAGTTCTTTGGCATTTGTCTCCTTTGTATTGACAGTGGCAACACTCTCTCCCTTTCTAAGAATGGTCACTCTATCACTTATTTCTAAAACTTCATTTAATTTATGGGTAATAATAATCACTGCACAACCATTATCCCGCATCCTCCGTAAAATATCAAAAAGACCAGTGATTTCCTGTGGTGTTAAAACAGCAGTAGGTTCATCTAAAATTAAAATATCCGCATTGCGATATAAAACCTTCAAGATTTCTACTGTTTGTTTTTCACTGACTGACATATTGTAAACATATTTTTGAGGGTCAATTTCTAATCCAAAGGTTTGGCTGATTTCTCCAATCCTTTGAAACCTTGATTTTGATAACCACATACCCTTTTCTTTTGAACCTAAAATAATATTATCTGTTGCTGTCAGTACATCAACCAGTTTAAAGTGCTGATGAATCATTCCAATTCCTAACTTGGCGGAGTCCTCAGGGGAATTAATAACAACCTCCTGCCCCTTCACGAAAATAGAACCGCTGTCAGGACGGTAAATACCTGACAGCATGTTCATGATCGTTGTTTTTCCAGAACCATTTTCCCCAAGCAGGGCGAGAATCTCACCCTGCTTGACAGATATATTTACTTTATTATTTGCTATTACTGTTCCAAAGGTTTTCGTAATTTCTTTAAGTTCAATAGCTGTTTTCTTGTTCACACTGCCACCTGCCCAGTTTTCTTATTCTACAACAACATTTCTATAGTACCAATTCATGGCACCTGTAATTTCTGCTTCAGTAAGAACTTGATCTTCCTCACAAACCTTATTTCCTTGATTATCATAAAGTTCTCCCTCAAACACCTTGAAGGAACCATCCATAATTTTAGCCCTTACTTCGTCAATCTTTTCTGCTGTACCTTCTGCACAGTTTTCTGAAAGGGGAGAAATATCCACCATGCCCTCTGCCATACCTCCGAAATAGTTTTCTGCTGTCCAAGTTCCTTCCATTACATCTTTTGCTGTTTGGGTATAATATACACCCCAATTCCAAATAGGTGCTGTTAAGTGTGCTTTTGGTGCATCTTTTGTCATATCAGAGTTATAACCAACACTCCATACACCTCTGTTTTGTGCTGCAAGCTGAGGTGCAGTGGTATCCTGATGCTGTGTAATAACGTCTGCACCAAGGTCTAATAAAGCCTCTGCTGCCTGTCCCTCTAAAGTAGGATCAAACCATGTGTTGGTAACTTTTACATAGATTTCTGCATCAGGATTAACAGACTCAACACCCATAGCAAAAGCATTGATTCCACCTGTAACCTCTGAGTTATCTTGGCCCATTGCTGCAACATAGCCTATCTTATTTGTTTCAGTTTTTAGCCCTGCAGCAATTCCTGATAAATAACGGGCTTCATAAATACGACCAAAATAGTTGTTGAAGTTCTTACCATTACTCTTATATCCGCTTCCATGAGAGAACATAATATCCGGATACTCCTCTGCCATTTCTTCCATAGTATCCATATACCCCCAACTAGTACCAAAAATAAGTTTAGCACCTTCTTCAATACATTCCTCAATTGCATTTCTTGTAGCAACTGCATCTGCATCACCGATATTGTTTTTACGAATGATCTGTGCATCAGATAAGCCTAATGCTTGTTGCATCTGTACAATACCTTGATCATGAGCATAGGTATACCCTGCACCTTCAGAAGGATCTCCTATATGAATTACCCCTACTTTAAAATCCTCGGCACCTGTAGCAATATCATCACCACCTGCTGTTTCGTTTGACCCACATCCTACAACAGCAAAAACCAATACCACTGCTAAAAGCAGTGCCCATATTTTTTTACTCTTTTTCATTTGATTTTCCCCCCATTTAATAAAAATAAATATAATAAAGTCGTTTCACTTTTAAACTATCTTCTAGTATCTAGCTAATTCCCCTGATAATTTTCATGAAACAGACCTATTACCCACCTTATCTATTTATGTAGTCTTGCTTATAAAGTTCAGTGTTTTTCTATTAATGTATCATTAGCGTTAACTTAATCCATAATTTGTCATCCTAAGCGGAGCAAAGCGGAGTCGAAGGATCTTAGTATTAGCAGAACTCTTCGTTATTCCAAGATCCTTCGCTATGCTCAGGATGACAGTTCCAGAGAGTTTTGGTAATAATTGTGTTAAGTTAACGCCTATAATTAATGTATTGAATTGTAAATAACATTAAATAATCTATACAATATTTTCATTCTAAACCATAAAATAACTTTTTTCAACAAATTTCCCAGAAATTAATTAAATTCTTATGAATTTTCTGTATTCTAACAAAAATCTCCCACATAACTATTTCTAGTCCTATGGGAGATCTTCATTGATCTTTCTTTATTTTTTGTTTTCCGCTTCAAATTTTTTCATAAAATCTACCAGAGTCTTTACACCCTCCACAGGCATTGCATTATATATGCTGGCCCTCATACCGCCGACGGTTCTATGTCCCTTTAAATTCTCGAAGCCTAAGGCTTTTGCTTCTTTCAGAAACTTAACATTCAATTCCTCTGAATCCGTTATAAAGGGGACATTCATCAAAGAACGATCTTTCTTTGCAGCGGTTCCTTTAAACATGCTGCTAGAATCAAGATAATCATACAATATAGAAGCCTTTTCTTGGTTAATTTTTTTCATGGCTTCTAGACCTCCTAAACTTTGAATCCATTTAAATACTTTGCCACATATATATATCCCATAAGCTGGCGGGGTGTTGTATAGAGAATCATTGTCTGCATGAATCTTATATCTTAACATTGTTGGTGTACCTGGTAACACATCTTCTGTAATTAAATCTTCTCGAATAATCACAACAACTACCCCTGCAGGTCCTATGTTTTTTTGAACACCAGCAAAAATTAATCCGTACTTAGATACATCTATTGGTTCAGATAACATATCTGATGACATATCCGCTACCAAGAGCTTATCCCCTGTTTCTGGTATATCATTATATTTTGTTCCATAGATTGTATTGTTGTGGCATATGTAAATATAATCTGCATCATCAGAAATTTTTAAGTCCTTTACTTCTGGGATATAGGAGAAGGTTTTGTCTTCTGAAGAAGCTATAACATTCACTTTACCATACATCTTTGCTTCCGCTATTGCCCTTTTTGTCCATTGACCTGTATGAATATAGTCTGCCACTTTATTTTTCATTAAGTTCATGGGAATCATTGCAAATTGTTGAGATGCACCCCCTTGAAGGAATAACACCCTATAGTTATCTGGAATAGCCACTAGCTCTCTTAGGCTTTTTTCAGCATTTCCAATAATTTCTTCGAAAGCCTTAGAACGGTGGCTCATCTCCATTACTGACATCCCTGTGCCTTTGTAGTCTAACATTTCTTCCGCTGCTTCTCTTAGAACTGCTTCCGGCAATACTGCTGGTCCTGCTGAAAAGTTATATGCTCTTGCCATTTAAAATGTTCCTCCTCTTAGTTTATCTAATACACTTTTCACTTAAATTCGGCTGCTAATTTAGTAAAGGCACCAATAGAATTCTCAATCATATCAAATTTTACACAGTAAGAAATTCTAAAGTATCCAGGACATCCGAATCCAGTTCCAGGCACCAACAATAAATTGTATTTTAGTGCTCTCTTAACGAACTCTATATCATCTTCGATAAGTGCTTTGGGGAAAAGATAGAAGGCTCCTTGCGGTTTAACACATTCGAACCCAAGTTCTGTTAAATGATTGTATAGAAAATCTCTTCTCTTTTTGTATGCCTCAACATCTACCTTTGCTTCTAAGGCATCTCCTACGACTTTTTGAAATAATCCTGGTGCATTTACAAAACCAAGGGTACGATTACAGAAAGTTAGTGCATCAATTAGTAGTCCTACCTTCTCTATTTTGCTGCTTACAGCGATATATCCAATTCTTTCCCCTGCCAGTCCAAGAGACTTACTGAAGGAATTAATGATAATGCCATTTTTAAAGATGGCAAGTATGCTTGGTACATTAAAGTCATCGTAAACAATTTCGCCATAAGGTTCGTCAGAGATTACAAAGATCGTGGTATTGTATTCCTTTTCTTTTCTTTCTATAATTTGTGCAATATCCTTTAATTTTTCTTCTCGATAAATCACACCCGTAGGGTTATTAGGATTATTTATAATAACAGCCTTTGTTTTTGGAGTAATAGCAGCTTCAAAGGCCTTTATATCTGGTTCGAAGGTAGTTACATCCGGTGGAACAACCACAGTTTTGCCCCCATGATTATCTGCATAAAAACTGTACTCTACAAAATATGGGGCGAAGGCGATTACTTCTTCCTCTGGATTAAGGATAGCTTTTAAAACAACATTTAATCCTCCTGCGGCTCCAACTGTCATTACCACATTCTGTTGTGTCAATTCAACACCACTTCGCTTCTGCAAAGACTTGGCTATCTTTTCTCTTACCTCTGGAAATCCTGCATTGTTCATGTATCTATGTAGTCCTTTTTCTTCAGTCAATACATACTTTTTCAAAGATTCAGTTACTTCTTCAGGTGGTTCTGCGTAAGGATTTCCTAAACTAAAATCATATACCTTATCGGCACCATATTTTTCAGCAAGTTTTGCCCCTTCTTCAAACATTGCTCTAATCCAAGATGATCTACTTAGGTTACTTATTATTTTTTCTGATATCATATACTCTTACCTCCTGGTTCTTATACTATTTTATCTATTATTGTAATATAAATATTCTTTTAATGCTATAGACATATAATCTAAATTTTAATATACTGAGTATTACATTTGCAACCCACTATAAAGACACCTCTCTAAAATCGAGAGATGCCTTTTTAACTTTGCTAGTATACATCTTTACTATTGCAATGATTCAAAGTAATTTCTATTATACACTACAGCAGAGTCCTCTGGCTTATATTCTGCTGCTTTATTATTATACTTGATTGCTTCTTGCTGATTTCCAAGTTTATCATAACAGACACAAAGCTGTAGATTTGGTACAAAGTCCCAGAAATCATGTAGCACAAATCCCCAATGATCCGTAGGTTTTTTTAGTTGTGTAGCTAATGTGTACCATAAAATAGCTCTTTCATAATCATCTATTTCCATATAATAATAACCAAGCTGACAGCATATTTCTGCTCTTGGATTATCATATTTAAAACTCTTCAGCAATGATTCTAACCTATTAGCACGTTCATTTTTATATTGGTAACATAGCGATAGATGATAACAGGCACATATATTATCTTCTACCCATCCCATTTCTGTATCTAAAAATTTAGTAAAGTATATGATTGCCTCATCATATTTTTCATGATAGTATAGTTCTCTAGCGTAGTAATAAAGACCCCTAGTGCTTAAAGGAATACCTTTGGAAATTACTTTTTCGTATATAGATAAATTCCTATCAAAACTGGAAGTGCTTTCTCTCTTATGGGTTATAGCAATATCAGAATTTATAATTTTACCATTTATTTCTAAATATTCGTGTACTGGCTCATGCCAACGATAGTTTTTTATTCTTTTTGATAGACGTTCTCTAAAGTAGGATAAGGTAGGATGGCCATATACATCAAAGTCTGCATTATACTGCATCATGACAACATCTACATCTGGGTTTAGGTTCTGCTTTAGTTGGAGGAAATTTATCTGGTCTTCTTTCAAAATAACATCATCGGCATCCAACCATAAAATATAGTCCTTTGTAGCTTTAGAGTAAGAGTAGTTTCTAGCGGCAGCAAAATCGTCAATCCACTTAAAGTCTAGTACTTTGTCAGTATATTTTTTTACGATCGCCTTTGTCTTATCCGTCGACCCCGTATCTACAATAATAATTTCATCAACAAGATCCTTAACCGAATCAAGGCATCTAGCTATAACACTCTCCTCATTTTTTACAATCATACATAAGCTGATCGTAATCATATAATCACCTCAACGGAATTTATTAACATCATATCATGTTAAGCGTGCTACTTTTTTTATAGATATCTTCTGGTATAAATGTGGGGCATTATCCTTGAATTTTAATATACTAAGGGCCACATTTGCAATCCTGGTATTGGATGAAACCCTAGGCTGTGTATATTAAGATTCTTAGCCACACATCTATCATTCTTGTTTCTATCTATAGATTAATCACAGCAGGATAACGTATGTTATTCTGCTGTGATGTTTCAATACAAGATCACTTATAGATTTTGAAATATATAGTTTTTTTAACTTATCCTGTAGTAAGTTACGCCATACTTTTATATATTGCTAGAACTCCTACTTCCGTGAAAGAGAAGTGCTAGCAATTATTTGTTCATTAGCTATCTATTTTTTGAATTAAGATTGAGGCATTGGTATTAACTTGTGTGCCTCCTGCAAATGTTTCAAGAATAACAGGGACTTCACTAGTATGGTTTCGTACTGTTAGTATATCTCCAGCTGCAGCCGTAATAATAACCCAACCTGGATTAGGTGATGTGCCGGCTTCAGTACCATAGGTGGCACCTGGAACGGGAACACCATTTAAGAATAGTGTAAACTGACTTGGCTCCAAAGCTGCCGCATAGAACCATACTGAATAGTCACCAGCACTGCCAAGAATAATTGCAGCAGTTCCTGCTACATGGGTGATATTTCCGCTTACCACACCATTATTGCTGAATACAATATCTGCTTCTACTGGTACTGTTTGAGCAGTTACATTGTAGATATAGGCATATTCAGATAATCCTTGTGGGCCTGTTGGACCTACTGGACCTGCTGGACCTACTGGACCTGCTGGACCTACTGGGCCTGTTGGACCTACTGGGCCTGTTGGACCTACTGGACCTGCTGGACCTACTGGGCCTGTTGGACCTACTGGGCCTGCTGGACCTACTGCACCTGTTGGACCTACTGGGCCTGCTGGACCTACTGGGCCTGTTGGACCTACTGGGCCTGCTGGACCTACTGCACCTGTTGGACCTACTGGGCCTGTTGGACCTACTGGGCCTGCTGGACCTACTGCACCTGTTGGACCTACTGGGCCTGTTGGACCTACTGGGCCTGCTGGACCTACTGCACCTGTTGGACCTACTGGACCTGCTGGACCTACTGGACCTTGTGGGCCTGTTGCGCCCGTGGCTCCTACTGGACCTACTGCACCTGTTGGACCTACTGGACCTTGTGGGCCTGTTGCGCCCGTGGCTCCTACTGGACCTTGGGGACCGATTGGACCTTGTGGACCGATTGGACCTTGTGGGCCGATTGGACCTTGGGGACCTGCTGGACCTTGGGGACCGATTGGACCTTGTGGGCCTGTTGGGCCTACTGGACCAGGTACGCCTTGGGGGCCTGTTGGACCGATGGGGCCGATAGGACCTGTGGCTCCTATTGGGCCTTGTGGACCTATTGGACCTTGTGCACCTATTGGACCTTGTGGGCCGATTGGGCCTTGTGGACCTGCTGAACCCTGTGGACCGATTGGACCTTGTGGACCAGTTGGGCCTACTGGACCGGGTACACCTTGAGGGCCTTGGGGACCTGTTGCTCCGGGTACACCCTGAGGACCTTGGGGACCTGTTGCTCCGGGTACACCCTGAGGACCTTGGGGACCTGTTGCTCCGGGTACGCCTTGAGGGCCTTGGGGACCTGTTGCTCCGGGTACGCCTTGAGGGCCTTGGGGACCTGTTGCTCCGGGTACACCTTGAGGGCCTTGGGGACCTGTTGCTCCTACTGGACCAGGTACGCCTTGTGGACCTTGGGGACCTGTTGCTCCTACTGGACCAGGTACGCCTTGTGGGCCTTGGGGACCTGTTGCTCCTACTGGACCAGGTACGCCTTGTGGGCCTTGGGGGCCTTGGGGACCTGTTGGTCCTGTTGGTCCTGGAGGTCCAGGCGGACATGGCGGACATGGTGGGCATGGTTTACATGGTGGATGCGGTGGGCATGGATGCGGTTTAACATAAGTTTGACTTTCTGCACCAGAACATGTCATAACACCTAATTTATGGGAGTAATAGTGTTGTGTATGATCACTCATAATTTGATTCTACCTCCTTGATGAATACTGTTATTTAATAACAACAATTTTAAAGTGCATTAATTATACAAATAATACCTTTGATCTTTTGATTTAATACTGCTCTCGCTTTATATAAATAAAGCCGCTGATTTTTCAAGGGATCCTTGCTAGACTTTCATAATTTGTATTTTCCTCAGTTCCCAATAGTAGACTATGCAAATGCTATATAAATGGTTCCTAACTTTAGCGTTGATAACTAAAGTTTCGAGAGTTTTAATAAAACCTAAAGTAAATTTTTGTAAGTATGGAATCTAAAGGACTTTCAGGGAAAGATAAAAAAACTGTAGAAGATAAGATAAGAAAACATTTATAGAATAACTCTACTGAGGAACGAAGTCTTAGAAGAAACCCGTAGGAAAGCGTATGAACTATTTAAAGAGATCAAAGATGAGTAAGGAGGAAATGGCAAAACAACGCTATTAAGACTCTTAAATAAACTACTAAGTTACGATAGCAAAAAAAAATTTTATGAAAATCAATCTTTAAATGCTGTAAATTCCATGAATTTAAGAAGAAGTGTCGTTATGTTACCACAATCTCCTGCTATTTTTAAGGGCAGTATTAAAAATAGTGATAGGCCCGTTAATTAACACGGACCTATCGTAATTATTTTCAAAATAGTCTATCAAGTAAATCACTAGTCTCTTCATGAGATAAAGGTTTGCTTAATAAGTATCCCTGTCCACTTTTGCAGTAATACTTTTTTAAGTACTCCAGTTGTTCCTTTGTTTCTATTCCTTCAGCAACTACTTCATATTTTAAGTCATGTGCCAAAGATAAAATATGCTTAATTATCAATGTATCTATGTTGTTTTGAGGTATTAAGTTGATAAAGCTTTTATCTAGTTTAATAATATCAATAGGAAGTTTTTTTAAATAAGTGAGGGAGGAGTAGCCTGTCCCAAAATCATCTAAGGCGATTTTAAATCCTTTATTTTTCAATCTATTTAACCTTTCAATTACCAATTCAATATTAGATATAATTGCTGTTTCAGTTATTTCAATTATTATCTTTGAGTAATCTACATCGAAAGTTGTTACTAGCATTTCTAACTGGTGGAAATCAACATCACTCGCTACTGTTTTGCCGGATAAATTAATAGATAGTTCAATATGACCAAACCCTGTTTTCTCCCACTGCTGCTTTTGCTGCAAAGCCTTTTTTACGATCCACCGCTCTAAACTGTAAATTTGTCCTGTTTCTTCTGCCAATGGAATAAAGTCTATTGGTGCAATAAAGCCTTCTATAGGGTGAATCCATCTAACTAATGCTTCCATACCTATTATTTCACCGGTATTAAGCCTAAATTGAGGTTGATAAAAAAGCGTAAATTCTTCATTTTCTATGCCAAACTGTAGTTTGTTGGCCATTTGTACATGTTCTAAATTATTTTTTTCCATATCTTCCTTATAAAATACTACTCTATCTTTCCCTCCTTGTTTTGCAGCATACATAGCTATATCAGCACTTTTCAGAAGTTCGATAGTATTATTTCCATGATCAGGAAACATAACAACCCCTATACTCATAGAAACAAAAAACTGATGATTATTACTAGACCATGTTCTACCTATACCTTTCTTTATTTTTTCTATTTTTTCTATCAATATTTGATCTGATTCTATATCCATAAATACAATGGCAAATTCATCTCCTCCCAATCGTGCTACTAAATTAGGAGCTTTAATTTCAACATTTAAATGCATTCCTACATGCTTTAAAAATTCATCTCCTACTCGGTGACCCAATGTATCATTTATATATTTGAAGTTATCAATATCTATATATGTAACAGCAAACTTATTTTTTTCCGACTTGGAACTAATTAATTTACTTATTTCATTTTCGAACATAATTCTATTGATTAATCCCGTGAGTGAATCATAAAAAGCAATATATCTAAAACTTTCTTCATACTTTTTTCTTTCTGTGATATCTATACCCACCGAAATAACTTTATTACTACCATCATCATAATTTAACATGGTGCTATTCCATAATATGTCTATAGACCTTCCATCTTTTGATATAAATTGACTTTCATAGTTTTTAAACTCTCTACCTTGACTGATTTTTTCAAATGCATTATGCATTTTTAATTTATTTTCCTGTGAAAGCAGTAAATTAAACCACTTTTTATTTGTCAACTCGGCTTCTTTGTATCCAAATGTTGTTTGCCCAAAAGGATTCAGATTCTCTATTTTTCCATCCTTATCCCAAATTCCTATAATAACAGGAGCATCGTCAATGATTTTTTGAGTAAATCTTCTTTGATATTCCAATTCTTTTTTCATGCTTATTAGTTCTTGGTGGGTTTCTCTTAACTGAATATACGCTTCTATAGTCTCATTAGTAGCACTTTCCATAAGTTTTACTCTTTTTTTGATTAATGTATAGAGTAAGATCATTGTTATAAGAACGTATAGCCAGCCTTTATAGGTCTGCAACTGTCTATAAATTACAGGATCATTAGTTATAACTTTTAAAAGTTTGTCTGATAACAGTATCCACAATATTCCTATTACTCCATATACCATTGTAATCATCATAGGAATACTATGATGGTTTTCTTGTTTTAGCCTTTCTGTATAGTAAAGTATTTTTCTTTTACCACAGTTCATTATCATCATCTACCATCCTATATATGTTATTTCTTTTTTATAGAATCAACAGTATGCATTTATATTACTGCTAATCTTTAAGATTTCTTTTAAAAAATCAATACTATTTGTTATTCCTCTGAAAAAATTATTTAGATCTTTTATTTTTCATTAAAATATCTTATAATAACATAGAATGTAACAATATAGTTAACACTTTAACTATATTGTTACATTAATGAACACAAAAAACTACTCCTTTTATTAACAAAGCTTCTTTAAAGACTTTTCATTTCAATATTAGTATTATCTATAGTTAATATTCTATTTACCCAAATCTGCTAAATATTATTGGATTTTTATGTTGTTATTTTTAATTTGCCTTCGATTTTTTCATATGCTGATTATTATTCAATAATTACGCATCTATAAACTATATTAAAAATAGTCCGGACACTAGCATATCTACCATAGTTCCCCTTTTTGTATACTTAGATCCTTGATCCCACTGTATTTAGTAACTGGTTAGAGTAATGGCACTTAAAATTTGAAAAATACAAGACATATGAAATTATATGATATATACTATATAAAATAAAGTATAATGGCATACCAAAATATATGAAAAAGTGATTCCTAAGTAATAACAGTGATACCTAAGTTAGAGACAAGTTATAAATTAATAAAAAGGCCAGTGCAAAGTAGCATAAGATAATTATTTATTTAATAGTAAAGATAGGAGTAATAGTATGGATATAACCACTTACGATATATTTAAAAGTCTTTTAAATAACCTTGGAGTAATTGTTCTCATAGCTTTTTTATTAACCAAGGTTCGATATTTTAAGATCTTAGTTGCAGACAATGAAAGAATTGGGCTTAAGGGACAGTTTATCCTCATTATTATATTCGGACTCTTTGGTATACTTGCCACATATAATGGATTTCCTATTAAAGGAGCAATTGCCAACGCTAGAGTTGTTGGCGTAGTAACTGGAGGTATCATCGGCGGGCCTATAGTTGGGTTAGGAGCAGGTCTAATAGCAGGTGTGCATCGTTACGCAATTGACATAGGGGGGTTTACTGCTGTTGCCTGTGGTATAGCCACCATAATAGAAGGATATATGGGAGGTTATATAGGCGGTTATATTAAAAGGAGAGCCCATGGAAAAAATATAAAACCTATATCAGCTTTTTATATAGGAATAATTGCTGAACTTACTCAAATGACCTTGATTCTACTTTTGGCAAAACCCTTTCATGAGGCGTTGGAGTTAGTAAAGATTATAGCTATACCTATGACAGTATTAAATAGTTTAGGCATAGCTGTATTTATTATGGTAATTCAAAACATATATGGTGAAAAAGAACGAACTGCTGCTGAACAAGCTCAAAAAGCTCTTATAATTGCTAACAAAACGCTTCCTTATTTTCGCCATGGTTTAGACTATGAATCCGCACAATGGGCAGTAAAAATAATCCATCAGTATAACGAGTCTGATGCTGTTGCAATAACTGATACAGAAAAGGTTCTAGGTTTTGTAGGCCTTGGAGAAGATCATCACAAAGCTGGTATGGAAATAAAGTTGTTTCTTACAAAAAAAACTATTGCAACTGGAAACTATAGTGTAGGGCACACAAAATGTGATATAGGTTGTAATCATGAGGACTGCAAGCTAAGTTCTGCTGTTATGGTTCCACTAAAAAATAAAGACACATCCATCGGATCCCTTGTGTTCTTTAGTAAGTCCCCTCATGGTATTTCCTCAGTAGATATGGAACTGGCCAGTGGCTTAGCGCAACTTTTTTCCACTCAGATAGAATTGAGCAATATAGAAAAACAAAAGAGCGACTTAAATAAAGCTGAACTTAGGGCTCTTCAAGCTCAAATTAATCCCCACTTCTTATTTAACGCAATAAACACTATAGCTTCTTTTATTAGAACAAAACCAGACAGTGCTAGAGAACTATTAGTGCACTTAGGTGACTTCTTTAGAAAAAACTTACAAAGAACAACCGATCTTGTGTCCCTTAACAAAGAGATAGAACACGTAAAATCTTATCTCGCTATAGAAAAAGCAAGGTTCGGTGAAAAATTAAATGTAGAGTTTGATATCTCTGAAGGCGAAAGTTGCTTTGTGCCACCGTTAATCCTTCAACCACTTGTAGAAAATGCTATCAAGCACGGATTATTGCCAAAAAAGAATGGCGGAATCATAAAAATAAGTGCTAAAAAACAAGGAACGGATATGCATATAGCTATCATAGACGACGGTGTTGGTATAAAATGCTCCTTAAACGAGAGTACAGAAAAAGGTTGCGGTATAGGTCTATCGAATGTTAATGAAAGGCTTAAAAATCTGTATGGCGATAAATATTCTATAGATATTGGTGCAGAAACTGGACAAGGAACAACAGTACTGTTGCGAATACCTATAGAGTAAGGAGGATTAAAAGATGGATAAATTAAAAGCTCTCCTGGTGGATGATGAAGCACCAGCTCGTGAGGAACTAAAGTATCTATTGTCAAGGAACAAAGATGTGGAGATCATCAAGGATGTAGACAACCTAGAGGATGCCATCATCGCATTAAATACCCATCAGATAGACATTATTTTCTTAGACATTCAAATAAACAATGACAATGGTATTGAGTTTGCTGAAATTATAAAATCAAGGGAAGTTGCTATTATCTTTGCTACTGCCTACGATCAATATGCCGTAGAGGCATTTTCTTTAAATGCAGTCGACTACTTGCTCAAACCATTTTCACAGGAACGTGTGAATCAAAGCGTAAATAAAGCTATAAAAAGGATCACGGAGGATAACAAGCCCAAAAGAGTACTAAAGAAATTTACTTTTTGGAAAGGTGATAAGATGGTGGTGGTAGCACCAGAAGACATTTTATACCTAACGGTTGATGATAGAAAGGTCATTGTTGAGACTACAAAGGGTACCCTAACGGATGCAGGACCATTACTGACAACCTACGAAAAACTAGACCCTTCTCTTTTTATTCGTACCCATAGGAGTTATATTGTGAACTTAGAGAAAATAGAAGAAATTATACCTTGGTTTAACAATACCTATATTCTAAAAATGATAGGACTTAAAGACAAAGAGATTCCTGTTAGTAGAAGTTATTTACAAGAATTTAAAAAAGTAATAGGTGTCATGTAATGCATTTCATGAACTTTATTATGTAACTCATGTTAAATATCAACAATTAGAAAATAAGAATAAGTATAATTTAGCTATATCACTTAAATTTTATTTTAAAAAAGGGGGATATCATAATGTACTCATTTTTATTATCAATTGTTGCACTTTTCTTAGGTTACTTTATTTATGGTAAGTTCGTTGAAAAAGTATTTGGTATAAACCAAGAAAAAGCTACACCAGCAAATGAGCAAGAAGATGGCGTAGACTATGTACCAATGGACTGGAAAAAAATATTCCTAATCCAGTTTTTAAACATTGCAGGTCTTGGCCCGATATTTGGTGCTATTTCTGGAGCTCTTTGGGGCCCTACTGCGTTTTTATGGATTGTATTTGGATCAATATTTGCAGGTGGTGTGCACGATTTCTTTTCAGGTATGCTTTCAATCCGTCATAAGGGTGCTAGTATATCAGAGATTGTTGGTATTTATCTTGGTAACGGTGTCAAACAATTTATGCGTGCTTTTTCTGTCATACTATTGATCTTAGTAGGAACAGTGTTTATGACTGGTCCAGCAGGTTTACTATCTAATCTTACAGGTATTAGCATTTCTATCTGGGTAGCTATAATCATTGCCTATTATTTCCTAGCAACCATTTTACCTGTTGATAAAATAATCGGTAAAATTTATCCACTATTTGGAGCTTCTCTAATTATCATGGCTATTGGTATCGCAGGTGGGTTATTATTCAAAGGATATCAAGTTCCAGAAATAACTCTTCAAAACCTGCATCCTAATAGTCTTCCACTCTGGCCGCTATTATTCGTAACCATCGCTTGTGGTGCAATCAGTGGTTTCCATGCTACACAATCACCGATGATGGCTCGTTGTGTAACAAATGAAAAATACGGTAGAAGAATATTCTATGGTACAATGCTAGCAGAAGGCGTTATTGCTTTAATCTGGGCAGCAGCGGCTATGACTTTCTTTGGCGGTACTGAAGGATTGTTGGCTGCGGGAACGCCTGCAGTTGTTGTAAACGCTATTTCTAGAGAATTAATGGGACCGATTGGTGGCTTTCTTGCAATGTTAGGTGTTATTGCAGCACCTATCACGTCTGGTGATACTGCTTTTAGAAGTGCTAGGCTTACAATTGCCGACTCTATAAATGTTACGCAGAAACCAATTGCAAAAAGACTTTTGTTAGCTGCACCACTTTTTGTAATAGCTTATGGCTTAACATTAATTGACTTTACTATCATTTGGAGATACTTCGCTTGGTCTAACCAGACTCTAGCTATGATCGTTCTTTGGACATCTGCAGCTTATCTAGCAGTTAACAATAAACTGCACTGGATTGCTACCATACCTGCTACTTTTATGACAGCAGTTTCAGTAACCTATATACTGCAAGCCCCAGAAGGACTCAAGTTGGCCACCAGCATTTCATACCCCATAGGCATATCAGTGGCTCTAGCATTACTAGTAGGGTTCTTAATGGTTGGTAAAAAACTGCCGGATAAAGCACAAATATCAGCATAACAATAAAAGTTCCCTATTTGATATAGTCTTAAAAAGTTAAACATAAACTGCTACTAAGGGTTGATTCCTGCAAGACACAGGACTCAATCCTTTTGGTTTTTTTCATTTAATATATTTTCAACGATCCAGCTACTATGCTTCACATAGCCTTCACCCTGCCACATGTCATTACTTTCTTACTTCATCTCATAAACTTCATGAGGATTATTTTTTAAAGCCTCTTGTAAATTATTTAATTCCTCTATTGCTTCTTCCAAGCAAGGGTATTCGCCTAAAGTATCTGTATTGGACTCAAAAAATCCACTATTGCCTCTTATTCCCTGTATATGCGTTTTTTTAGAACCAATGGTTGTTGGAATCGCAAACAATTCATAATTCCCGAGAACTTTTTTATTTTGACTTCTAACCCACATTTATGTTTTCCCCTTCCTAATAATAAACATTTTTAAAAGTGTTTTTAGATTATACATCAAACGATAGTAAATCAATGACCTAATTATAGCATTAACCACAATGAAATGCATATACCTAATAAGTTTAGTAAAAAGAAGAAAAACAAAACAAAGACCATAGCCGTTTTAAATAAACGGGATATAAAAATCACCTATTAGGTAATTTTACCCAATAGGTGATTTCTTGCTGCTGCCTATTTATTACTCATCTTCAATCTTTTAATACTTTTAATACATAGAATATGAGATTCATAGCAAGTAAAACGTCAAACTGCGTAAAAGTGTTTTAGACCTTTAAGACCCATTCACTACGCTCAGGGTGACAATTCTGTTGCAGTCTGCATACAGAATTGTCTCACAATAATCAATGGATTTCGGGTTTGTTATTTCACTATAAGTACACTAGTATTAATTTCCTGTAATACAGCATTACTTACACTACCTAAGAATAGTTTTTTAAGACCACTCATCCCTCTTCTACCTAGCACAACCATGTCAAATTCTCCCTCCGAAGCAACCTTAACAATAGTTTCAGCAGGATGGCCTTCTTTTAAAATGGCCTGTATCTTTATATTTTTTGCTTCAAAGATTTTTTCAGCTTCTAATAAATTTTTTTTACTGTTCTCTTTAAACTTCTCTTCTCTCTTTTTGAGTTCATCCATGTCCTCTTTAGTAGGATAATATCCTTCACCCCAAGGTGTCAAAAGAAATTTGGTATCATAAACATGAATTACGGAGACCTCATTAATATTGCAACCACTAGCGATTTTGGCTGTTTCTTCTATTGCTTTTATACTTTCTTTCGACCCGTCGGTACAAACTAAAATTTTCATATTAACTACTCCCCTCTTTTAAATTATTTGTTCTACTCTATCATTTTAGAATTAAAATAAACTCTTTCCACTAGTAATGATATTAATCATTTACCCTCACACAATAATAAGTAAACATAGTTTGTATTAAATAGTATATTAAAAATTCAATCACCTTCTCTTAAGTCGGTTATAATTGTACTCCACATAACAAAAAGCCCAGAGGGACCTGGCAGCACTTTCTCCTGCTAAGGCCCTCTGGGCTTTCACTAGTCGTTATTATTTTTTACCAGTCTTTACTTTGATTCGAAAGTTGTCATTAGTAGGTTATGTTTAATACTTATCTGTTTTTTAATCTGTCATATATTCGTTAACTAATTCATAACATCTTGCCTTCGTTGATTCATATAAAACCACGTTATATGCAACAAATTCAAATGTTCCACCCTGAAATTCTGCTGCTGCTTTATCGGCATCATCTTCTTTTTGCTTTATCCATTTAATTTGTTCAGTTTGTAAATTTTTCATTGTTTCTGGCGATAATTCTTCTTTTAGTATTGCATATATCTCATTTAATGCTTCATCGTACATATCATAGGATTTTCCATAATAACTTCTCATAGCACTTGTTACGCCGGCATCTGAATCACTCTTTTCCGGTAAAGCATCAAGTTCTTTTTGAATGTTATCTAATTTTTCTAGAAATTCTTGTCTTCTTCCCTCTATTTTTGTTACATTAATCGCTGTATAATTCTCCTCATCTGTAGTATCATCTTGATCTAAATTATTTTCTACTAGCTGATTTTCCTCTGTTACACCTACTGGTCTTTGATTTTCTTCATTACCATTTGTACATGCTACTAATGTAAATATTGATAATATTATGAGCAAAATTACTACTTTTTTTTGAGTTAGCATCAGAGTTATCCCCTCCATTATATTTTTTGTTTTATTACTTAATATTATCAAAATTTCTCATCTTATTCCACTACTTCCTGTAAATTCATCGTAAAGTTTGCTAAAAAAGGAAAGCCCAGCATGGCCTGGCACCACTTTCTCCTGCCAAGTCCTCTGGGCTTTCACTAATCTTTATTCTTATTCACCAGTCTTTATTATAATTCGACGCCAAACGGTTTAACTTTTTTCCAAATCTACAAAATTTTTATTATCTTTTATTAGCCTTTACTCCACAGTAACCGACTTAGCTAAATTTTTTGGCTTATCAACATCACAACCTCTAGCTACAGCAATATAGTATGCCAGTATTTGCAGAGGAATTACTGATAAAACAGGAGTTAATTCATCCAAAGTGTTTGGGATGTAGATAGCAATGTCTGCTGATTTTTCTATTTCTGTATTTCCCTCTTTCGCTACCGCTATTACATAAGCACCTCTTGCCTTCACTTCTTTGATGTTAGAAAGCATTTTGTCATATAAATGGTCTTGTGTAGCTAGAGCTACTACCAAGGTTCCATCTTCGATTAAAGCAATGGTTCCATGTTTTAATTCTCCTGCAGCTATGGCTTCGGAATGAATATAAGAGATTTCTTTTAATTTTAATGATCCTTCTCTACCAACATGGTCATCAATGCCTCTACCAATGTAGAATACATTTTGGTTATTAAATTGCTTATCCGCCAGTTCCTGTAATAGTTGTTGATTCTGCAAAAGTTTTTCCACTTTTTCTGGGAAGGTTTTAAGCTCATTTAATATTTGATCATATTTTTCTCTAGTCATTGTACCTTTTTTTAGCCCCATACTTAAAGCAATTAAATACATAGCCACCAACTGTGTAGTATAGGCCTTTGTAGAAGCTACAGCAATTTCTGGCCCCGCCCATGTATAGAAAACATCATCTGCTTCCCTAGAGATTCTACTGCCTACTACATTGGTTACTGCTAATACTCTAGCACCTTTTTCTTTTGCTTCCCTTAGAGCAGCTAAGGTATCTGCTGTTTCTCCTGATTGACTTACAGCAATAAACAAGGTTTTGTCATCTACAAAGGGATCTCTATACCTAAACTCTGATGCTACATCGGTTTCTACAGGAATTTTAGCAAATTTTTCTATAGCAAATCTTCCTACCAAACCTGCATGATAAGCAGTACCACAAGCTACAATTACAACTTTATTAATTTTTTCTAAATCTTCCTCTGTTAGCTTAATATCGTCTAATACAATATCATTATCCTTGTTTATTCTTGGAGATAGGGTTTCTTTAAGGGCCTTTGGCTGTTCATGAATTTCTTTAATCATGAAGTGTTGATAGCCTCCCTTTTCCGCCGACTCTATATCCCAGGTTACTTCAAATACTTCTCTTTCAACTTTTTCTCCAAGCTCATTTAATATCTCAATACTATTTTCACTCAAAATAGCCATTTCACCATCGTTTAAGAAATAGACATTTCTTGTGTATTTTAGTAAAGCAGGAATATCAGATGCTATAAAGTTTTCACCTTCGCCGATTCCTACAACTAGTGGACTATCTTTTCTGACTGCCACCAGTTTTTCAGGATTTTTTCTACTGATAACTCCAATAGCATAGGCACCTTCCATTCTACTTACGGCTTTCTGCACCGCTTCTACTAAATCTTCTTTGTAGTAGTAGTCTACTAGATGAGCGATCACCTCTGTATCGGTTTCAGAAACAAATACCTTTCCTTGCGTAGCCAACCATTCCTTTAGCTTCATATAGTTTTCTATGATACCATTATGCACCACGGCAATATCCCCCGCATAATTGGTATGAGGATGAGCATTCACATCATTTGGCTCTCCATGAGTTGCCCATCTAGTATGCCCAATACCTAAAGTACCTGCTATACTTTCATTATTTAAATGCTCTTCCAATACACTTAGTCTTCCTTTGTATTTTCTAACAACGATATCTTGATCAGCATAAACCGCTATACCAGCCGAATCATATCCTCTATATTCTAATTTTTCTAATCCATCTACTAAAATAGGCGCAGCTTCTTTTTTACCTATATATCCAACAATTCCACACATGGTATATTCTCCTTCCAATTCTTTATTATAAAGAATTTATAGCATACTTATTTTTTTCAAAAGAAACAACATTTATCCAATTTAAACGATTATCTTATTTATATCTTAAACCAAAAAAAGGCCATAAAGAACTAAGCCTCTAAAAATCTCATAAAAAATTTTACAGACTTTTTCACTTAGATCCTTTTGTATTATCAATCACTTGATAATTTTGTAGATCCGCTATCGATGGTGAATCACCGCAGGGCACCCGCCGATATCTCGATTAACCCTGTCCCTCGTCAACTAAAACTTTTTTAAGTTTCAGTCCAGGCGCTTTTGTTTTAGTTTTTAAAGTTCTTGCCCATTCGCATACCTCCTTCATCTATGAATTACTTGGGATTAGCTTCGCCGCTAATCCCAAGGTATCTTAGCTTAGTCTTGTTTCTATTAAGTTTGCCAATCCCGTAGCTAGAGTGTTTAGTTCCTCTTGATTTTTCCCCTCCAACATTACCCTTACCAAAGGCTCTGTTCCTGACGGACGAATCAATACCCTACCCTGGCCATTCATCACTTCTTCAATTTTGCTTATCTCTGTCATAATTACTTCGTCCTGCGTATAAGCTTCTTTGTTTTCGTTTTTTACTTTAGCATTCACCAATACTTGAGGATAAGAAGTCATCATAGCTGATAGCTCTGATATTTTCTTTGCTTCCTCCTTCATGGTTGCGATCAACTGTAAGGCTGATAAAAGTCCATCACCAGTAGTGTTGTGCTCTAAGAAAATAATATGTCCTGATTGCTCTCCTCCTAAAGAATAGCCTTTACCTATCATTTCTTCTAGGACATACCGATCTCCTACCTTTGTTTTTACAATTTCACATCCCTGTTGTCGCATAGCTATATCTAACCCAATATTACTCATCACTGTAGCTACAATAGTATTTTTATTTAGTTTATTATGTTTTTTAAGATTACATCCACATACATTCATTATATGGTCGCCATCTATAATTTGACACTTTTCGTCTACTGCAATTAGTCGATCTGCATCTCCATCAAAAGCTATACCAATATCTGCCTTTGTTTCCCTCACAAATTGCTGTAATACTTCTGGATGTGTTGAACCACAATTTAAGTTAATATTCATACCGTCTGGTTCGTTATTTATAACATACACCTCTGCCCCTAGTTCCTGAAGAATTCTAGGAGCTGCTTTATATGCTGCACCATTAGCAACATCAATGGCAATCTTAAGCCCTTTAAAATCATATCTAACAGTAGTTTTCAGATAGTCTGTATATAATCCTGTAGGGTTTTCTAAAGCTGTATACCTTCCTACGGCACTGCCTTCTGGACGAGGCTCTACCTCTCTATGATTAAGTATATAAGCTTCTATTTCTTCCTCTACTTCATCTGGAAGTTTGTATCCTTGATGATTAAAAAACTTTATTCCATTATATTCTGCAGGATTATGAGATGCTGAGATCACTACCCCACAATCGGCTTGTAGGTGCCTTGTTAAATAAGCTACAGCTGGTGTAGGTATAACCCCCAGCGTCACTACATCTATACCCATGGATAAGAAGCCTGCTGTCATGGCTGCTTCCAATAGATCTCCCGATTTTCTAGTATCTTTTCCTATAACAACTTTTCCTTGTGTTTTTTCTTTTAAAAGAACATATGCTCCTACCCTTCCCAGCTGGTAAGCTAGTTCTGGCGTTAATTCTCTATTGGCAATTCCTCTGACACCGTCTGTTCCAAATAATTTCCCCATAGATTCTGCTCCCTTCTATCTGGGTATCCCATATATTCTAACATATCTATAGTATAAACTCAACAAAACAAATATAATATTGTTGGGGTAAGTTATCCTTACAATTTCTTATGATTTTGCAGTTAACGTTAAAGCCATTAGTAGATCCACTAATGGCTTTAACGTTGGTATTTATTTATATCTTTGTTGTCTTTCCTGCATCAGTTTTTTTCATAATATGATATCCTTGATAAGCCAATATAATGGCTAATATGAATAGTAATACTGGGAATATCACTAATATTAGGCTTCCTTCTGGTCCAAGGTTTGTTTTAATCAGCATTATTAATGCCAATAATGTTACAGCAAACATAAAAATCATTGGAATAATAAACATCTTGTAATTTCTACCGATTTTTTTCAACCATACTGCCACTGCCATCAGTGCAAGAGCCGCTAGTAATTGATTTGCAGAACCAAAGACAGGCCAGATTTTCGCCCAACTGGTGATCGCTAGTAATCCTCCAACTACTACGGTTAATGCTGTAGCTGTGTACATATTGGTTAATGGATGTTGGCTTGTGGCTCCTTCTTCATAGAAAAATTCTTGTAGAATAAATCGTCCCAGCCTTGTTCCAGTATCTAAGCTGGTTAGTGCAAAGGCTGATACCGCCAATGCTACAAAGGATTTCCCTACTGTAAAGGAGATGCCGAAGCTGGTCATAAAGGTCCCAATGCCATCAGAAAAAACATTTACTGGGCCGCCATTACTTAATAGTGCTGCAAGTTTATCTTGACCAATGTAAGCAGCTGTGATAATAGCGATTACTGCTAATACTCCCTCAATCAACATCCCACCGTATCCCACAATCTTAGCATCACTTTCTTTGTCTAACTGCTTTGCAGAAGTTCCAGAACCAACCAACGAGTGGAATCCTGAGATCGCACCGCAGGCTACTGTTACAAATAACATTGGAAACATCCATTGTCCTCCAACACTAAATCCAGTTACTGGAGCTAATTCAAGAGTTGGTCTTGTTATAATTAATCCTACTACTGCCCCTGCCATCATGATATATAATAAGTATGAGTTCAAATAATCCCTGGGCTGTAGTAAAATCCAAACAGGTGTTACAGAAGCTATAAAAATATAACCTAACAAAATAGCAATCCAAGTATTTCTACTTAATTCTATAGGGAACATGTTTCCTAATGCTATACATACAAACAATAAAATAACGCCAACAACACTTCCTACACCTAAGGAAACACCTTTTCTATAAACAGCAAAACCAAATACAATCGCTAAGAGAATAAATAGCACAGATGCTGTTGCTGCTTCAGGAACACTTACAAATGTATTTGCAACGATATTAGCAAAGGCTGCCACTACTAATAATAAAGTTAACCATGCAAATATAGCAAAGAGCTTTTTACCTTTCTTACCCATGTTAATCTCAATAACTTCTCCTATAGACTTTCCATTATGTCGAATAGAAGCCAATAAAGAACCAAAGTCTTGTACGCCACCAAAGAAAATACTTCCTATGATAATCCATAGTAATACCGGTACCCAACCAAACATAGCCGCAGTTATAGGTCCCACGATAGGTCCTGCACCTGCAATAGAGGCAAAGTGATGCCCCAATAATACTGGAGATTTTGCAGGGACATAATCAACACCGTCACCCTTTGTATGGGCAGGTGTTTTCCGCCCATCATCAACCCCCCACTGTTTTGCCAGCCATCCTCCATACGTAACATAGGCAATAAAAAATATTACAATCGAAATAAGAACTACTACCAAAGCGTTCATAATCATCCTCCCTTCCCAGCTATCCTCTTACACTTAAGGAATCTGATAATATCTTTTACCTCTCTCCCCCTTCTATTTGTTATTACTTCCCCCTTGCTAAGGTCAGCTGCCACTAACCTAGTATATGTCCAGCCTTTAAAACCAAAGGCGAAGCTGCGGTTAAACTTAAACTTTTCAATGTTTTTTCTCAGTTCTTCACTTAGTTCTCTCTCGACTATAACAATGCCAGTAATGATTGTGGACATATGTTCAGAATGAGGATTTACCAGCTCCTCCGATGCATTTCTAAAGGTATTTATTAACTGTAGAAAATTTTCTTCATTCAGCACTTCACATCTTTTAACAAAATACAGTTCGCTGTTTTCAAAGCTATAAATCTTTATTTTTTTGCTGGCAATATATCTTTCATTTCTAATGAAGGACTTAGCAAATAAATCAAACTCAATCTCGTTATAAAGATAAGCCTTTTCTATATTAAAAAATTTGGAAAGTTTTTCCTCTATACCTTCTACGTATCTTTGTGCTTTCATTTTTTTCACCCTTTAATTTTTAAAATACTTATCATTCCTCTTATATATATATTGGAAAAAAACACTAATCATGTGTGCTTTTCTTTAAATTATGCGGAAACTTACAAAAAAAAAGTACCACAAGGGTACTTTCTATCTTCTTACTGCTGCTGCTCCACGATGGAGAGCTTCTTTATTAAAGGTGATTAAATGTTCTTTGTCAGCTCCATATACTTTTTTAAATGCTTCTATTATAGATTCTACAGATACCACTTTGGTTAGCTCCAAATAAGCACCTAGCATTACCATATTTGCTACTCTTAGGTTCCCTATTTCGTTGGCAATTTCGTTAGCAGGTATATAGTATGCTTCTACATCCTCTCTCTCTGCCTTTTTTTCTATTAGAGAACTATTAATGAGCAATTTACCTCCAGTCCTTAGGTTCTTTTCAAACTTTACTAAAGAAGGTAAATTCATTGCAATTACCGCTGTAGCATCTTCCGTAATAATAGGAGATCCAATTAATCCATCTGAAACGATTACAGAACAATTGGCTGTACCGCCTCTCATTTCTGGTCCATAGGAGGGCAGCCAGGATACTTGTTTGTCTTCAATCATACCTGAATAGGTTAAGAGCTGACCCATAGACATTACCCCTTGACCACCAAAACCTGCCATAATAATCTTTTCTGTTGCCATATTATTTCCCCTCCTCTGGTGTACGGAAGTTTCCTAGTGGATAATAAGGAATCATATTTTCTTCCAACCATTTTAAAGATGCCACTGGCGTAATACCCCAGTTGGTAGGACAAGTAGATAATACTTCAACAATCCCAAATCCTTTGCCTTCCAATTGAATTTCAAAGGCCTTCTTTATAGCTTTTTTAGCTTTTCTAATATGTGCTACGTTGTGGACAGAAACTCTTTCTACAAACACAGCCCCATCAATGGTTGCAAACATTTCTGACATTCTTAAGGGCATACCAGTTAGTTCTTTGTTTCTACCTTCTGGAGAAGTTGTGGTTCTTTGTCCAATTAAGGTGGTAGGTGCCATTTGTCCACCTGTCATACCATATATTGCATTGTTTACAAATATTGTGGTGAACTTCTCAGCTCTATGGGCAGCATGAATGATTTCAGCTGTACCAATGGAAGCTAAGTCTCCGTCTCCTTGATAGGTGAATACCACATGCTCTGGCAATACTCTTTTTATTCCTGTGGCTACTGCAGGTGCTCTGCCATGAGAAGCTTCGTGCATATCACAGTTAAAATAATCATAAGCTAGAACTGAACAGCCTACCGGTGCTACCCCGATGGTTTTTCCTACTACATCTAACTCTTCTAATACTTCCGCCACCAATCTATGAATAACACCGTGGGTACATCCTGGACAATAATGAAACTGCTTATCTGTCAAGCCTTTCGTCTTTTCAAATACAATAGCCATTACTTTGCACCCCCTAAAAGATCCTTTACTTTGGCTGCTATTGCCTCCGGTGTAGGAATCATTCCACCTGATCTACCATAAAACTCTACAGGAAGCCTTCCTTCATTGGCTATTTTAACATCATCGATCATCTGTCCCATACTCATTTCTACACTTAACAATATCTTCGTTGTATTGGAAATTTCTTTAAAAGCTTTATAGGGGAAGGGCCATAGGGTGATAGGTCTGATTAACCCTGCTTTAATCCCTTCTTTTTCTAGTGCATCGATAGCGTTTTTAGCAATTCTTGCTGTCGTACCGTAAGCCACCATCACTACTTCAGCTTCCTCTATTTTATACATTTCGTATTTTACTTCTTTTTCTTCCATTTCTTTATACTTTTTATTTAATTTGATATTATGTTTCTCTAAGCTTTCGGGATCTAAGGCTAGTGAGTTGATAATATTTGGCTGTCTTTTTCCCTCTGTACCAGTTGTAGCCCAATCCTTTTGTGGAAGTTCTCTTTTTGTAGCAGTTTCTTTAAACTCTACTGGTTCCATCATTTGCCCAATCATGCCGTCACCTATCACCATTACTGGGTTCCTGTAGTAATCTGCTGCGTCAAAGGCTTCTATGACTAAGTCTACTGCCTCCTGAAGGCTAGCTGGAGCGTAAACCAGTAGTCTATAGTCGCCATTTCCACCGCCTCTTGTGGATTGAAAATAATCGGCTTGTGATGGTTGGATGCCCCCTAGTCCAGGACCTCCTCTACTGATATTTACAATTACACAGGGTAATTCAGCACCAGCTATATAGGTAATTCCCTCTTGTTTTAAAGCAATACCTGGGGAAGAAGATGAAGTCATTACTCTGGCACCAGTTCCTGCTGCACCATACACCATATTAATAGCGGCTACTTCTGATTCTGCCTGGACATACACTCCATTTACCTTAGGTAGTTCTCTTGACATAAACTCCGGCAACTCATTTTGTGGCGTAATTGGATAACCAAAGAAATATCTACATCCTGCTTTGATAGCAGCTGCACCTATTGCTTCGTTTCCCTTCATTAATATTCTAGTCATTGATTTCCCTCCTCACAATTGATCCCTTTATCCTTCTCGTTCCACCTGGATGACTAAGTCTGGACACATATTGGCACAGTTGGCACATCCGATACATTTATCCATTTCATCCACTGTTGCTGGATGATATCCTTTTACATTGATCCTCTTTTTATCCATTTTAATGATTTTAACAGGACATGCAGTTGTACATAGCTCGCAGCCCTTGCAACGATCTTCATTAAAGCTTACTTTTCCTTTTGCTTTTGCCATTGGTTTACCTCCTCATCTATAGATAAGCTTACATCCAATCTTCTCTCATAATCATTTCAATCGGCATAATTTTTCCCTCTAATGTTGGCGGAAGTTTTTCAGCTACCTCACGAAGTACAGTAATATATTTAATAGGAATCCCTAGAGTTTTGGCTGCTTTTTCACAAAGTTCCTGACCTTTAAGAATCTCCTCTACAGTGGTATATCTTAAAAGGTGGGTATTGTTTATAAGTCCAGTCACTTTAGCTCCAGAAGTCTTTTCAATAGCATCGATATGTTCCAAGACCCCCTCTAATTCTGATGTTTGTGGACGATTGGCATTCACTACACAAAACATATCATAGTCTTTTTCATCCCAATATTCCTTATATCTACCTAAAGCACGGGCTCCCACCGCATCTCCACCTACATCTAGTACCACATCATAGCTTTTATCCTGTAGAGGTCCTAATACATCTCCTGTAACGGCAGGCAAGTCTGATCCAGAGCCTTTGATATAGCTGGCAATCACCTTGATGCCATACTCTTTTAACATATTTTCTTTTTCTCTGCTACGAAAATATGGATTAACAATATCTAAGTCTGCCAGTGCAACCTTTTTATTTGCTTTGGCTAAATTTATAGCATAATTTACGGCAAACTCTGTTTTTCCACTGCCATAATGGCCGATGATAATTCGAACTCTATGATCATTTAACATAATATTTATCACCTAATTTCATACACCTTAAATTTTGTACTTATTTATAGCTATTGATACTGTTTGGCTTCTTCTTCTTTCCTTAATACCCTCAATGCTCCCTCTGTTAAGGCAATCATTTCATCTTCTCCAGGGTATACCAAAGCCTCTGAGATAAAAGAAACTTTTTCTTGAATCCAACCTGTAAAAACTTTATCATAGGCAATGCCCCCAGTTAAAATTATGGCATCTACTTTTCCCATCAGCACAGCAGCAGCGGCACCAATTTCTTTGGCTACCTGATAAGCCATTGCCTTATAAACCAACTCTGCTTTTTGGTCTCCCGCTTCTATCATTTTTCCTACTTCCCTACCGTCATTTGTGCCTAAGTAAGCCACTAAACCGCCTTGACCTACATTTTTCTTTTTGATCTCCTCATAGGTGTACTTACCGGAAAAACACAATTTAGCAAAATCTCCTGTGGGAAGTCCTCCTGTTCTTTCTGGTGAGAAGGGACCGTCACCATCTAGACCATTATTGACATCGATTACTTTGCCTTTTTCATGGCAACCTACAGAAATCCCACCGCCTAAATGAGCTACAATAAAGTTAAAATCCTCATACTTACCACCCTTATCCTTGGCAGCTCTTCTAGCTACTGCTTTTTGGTTTAAAGCATGAAAGATACTTTTTCTTTCTATTTCTGGCATGCCGGAAATTCTTGCTATCTCCTGCATCTCATCTACCACCACAGGATCTACAATAAATGGAGGAATATTTAACTGAGATGCAATCTCATAAGCCAATACGCCGCCTAAATTTGAGGCATGTTGCCCCAGTATTCCTTTTTTTAAGTCCTTCAACATTGTTTCCTCTACCCTATAGGTACCACCAGCCATAGGTTTTAATAGCCCACCTCTTCCTACTACTGCTGAAAGCTTTGTAATGTTGATTCCCTTTTCGTTTAAGGTTTCAAGAATAATATTTTTCCTAAATTCATATTGATCAAAAATTGTATCGTATTTACTCAACTCACCAGTTGAATGTCTTAATACCTCTTCAAATACAGGTTTTTCATTATCAAATATAGCAATTTTTGTTGATGTGGAACCAGGGTTGATCGCTAATACTCTATAAACTTCACTCATGTTACTTCACACCTTTCGCCTAAAATATTTTGGCTGTACATAATACTCCTAAAGCAATAGAGTATATTTTTGCCTCATGACTGTCTGCCCTTGATGTTAATATGACAGGGGCTTTAGCACCTACAATAACACCAGCATTTTTAGCACCTGCAAGAAATACAAGAGACTTATATAATACATTTCCAGCTTCGATATCTGGAGCCAATAATATATCTGCATATCCTGCTACAGGATGGTGAATTCCCTTAATTTTAGCTGCTTCTATTGATACCGCATTATCTAAACCAAAGGGACCTCCTACAATACATCCTTTTATCTCACCTTTTTGATTCATTTCTTGTAGGGCTACTGCATCCATTGTATCTGGCATCTTAGGGGTTGGCTTTTCTTTTGCACAGATCACCGCCACCTTTGGCTCAGTTATATCTAAAGCATGGGCTACTTGAACTGCATTTTCTATAATTTGTTTTTTAACTTTTAAATCAGGAGAAATGTTCATAGCTGCATCCGTTACTAAAAACAATCTATCATAGCCCTTCACATCGAAGATAGCAACATGACTCAGTACATTTCCTGTTCTTAAACCAACTTCTGCATCTAGTGTAGCACTTAAAATAATAGAAGTGTCCACTAGGCCCTTCATTACCATATCGGCTTTACCGGTTGAAACCAACTGTACAGCTTTCTTAGAAGCTTCAGTGACATCTTTTATATCTATCATTTCAAATTGACTTAAATCAATCTTTTCTTCTATAGCAATCTTTTTTATCTCTTCTTTATCCCCCACTAAAATACTATCAGCGATGCCTTCTTTTTTTGCTTGATTTACTGCAATCAATACTTCTGGGTCTTGTGCACAGGCTACTGATATGATTTTAGGACCACGTTCTTTTGCTATTTTCATTACATCATCAAAGCTTTTAATCATAGGCTAACACCTCTTCCTCATAGATCTTGTAATTTTCTTGTTTCCTTGTTACTCTCAAAACCCCTTCGTTTAAAGCCTTCATCTCGTCTTCTCCTGCATAAATCATCACAGGAGCAATAAAACTTACTCGTTGGGCCACACTGCTGGTTACATAGCTGGAGTGAGCGATACCTCCTGTCAAAACAATAGCATCAATTTTGCCATTTAAAACAGTAGCCATCCCACCAATTTCTTTAGCAATCTGATAGCACATAGCGTCATATATTAATTTTGCCCTTTGGTCGCCCTCTTCTATTCTTTTTTCTACTTTAATAGCATTGTTGGTTGAAAGATAAGCTGTTAAGCCTCCTTTTCCCCTCAGCTTTCCTTTAATTTCTTTATAAGTATATTTACCAGAGAAACATAGTTTAGCTAAGTCACCAGTAGGAAGTCCGCCTGTCCTCTCTGGAGAAAAAGGACCCATTTCATTGGCGTTATTATAATCCACCAATTTTCCCTTTTTCACTGGTGCAACAGAAATGCCTCCACCTAAATGGGCCACGATTAAGTTTACTTCATGAAAATTTTTATTTAGATCAGCAGCTACTCTATGACCTACTGCTTTTATATTTAGAGCATGCCCTAAAGAACGTCTTGGAATTTCAGGTATTCCAGAGATCCTAGCAATATCTTCAAACTCATCTACTGCAACAGGGTCTACAATGTAAGCGTCTATTTTTTCTAGGTCAGCTATTGCTTTTGCAATAATTCCCCCAAGATTTGAAGCATGTTCCCCTTGAATACTATCGTTTAAATCCTTCACCATTTCTTCTGTTACTTTATAGGTGCCGCCGGGTATTGGACGCAAAAGCCCGCCTCTGCCTACCACTGCTAATAGCTTGCTTGTATGAATATTTATTTCCTTCAACCATTCTAAAATCATATTTTTTCGTAGCATATATTGATCTGTTATTGTTGTATATTTACCTAACTCCTCTATAGGATGATTTAAACTCTTCTCAGATATATTTTCTTCTTCTTTAAACAAAGCAACCTTTGTAGAAGTTGACCCAGGATTTATAGCCAATATATATTCTCTCAATGCTTTCCACCCCTCATACTTTTTCCTTTTTTAAAATATGTATTTGATCCTATTCTAAAACGATACTTTCCTCTACTCTATTCATTTGCAAAACCTATGCCAATTTATACTTTTTTTATAATATTTTTTATCTATTGAAATTCCAATTTTGTAACTTGTACTAATTTTTTTTAGTCCCTTAATATATTTTTTACAACGCTGCTTATGCAATTTCTTGCATGAAAAAAGTTGCACAGTACTGTGCAACTTTTTTCATATTTAATCAATTTGATATTTTTCAATTTTATAATAGAGATTGCGAAGAGAAACTTTAAGTTCCTGTGATGCTATTGTTCTATTGCCACCATGTTTCTTTAAAACTTCTTTAATATATTCTTTCTCTACTTTTTCTACCATTTCCTTTAGACTTATGCTCTCTTCCTTTACTTCGTACTCCTTCTTGTTTATTAAGAAGTTTAGGTCCCTGTGAATAAACTTTGGTAGATGCTCTTCTTCTATAATTTCCTCTGAATATTTCATGTTAATAAAAGTTCTTCCTATATAATTGTGCAACTCCCTGATATTTCCAGGCCAGTCATATTCCTCTAGGCTTTTTAAAGCCTCACTAGATATATCTTCTACTTTTCTTCCATATTCTTGATTATATTTATTAATTAAGTGTACTACTAACGGATACAAATCCTTTTTTCTTTTTCTAAGAGGTGGAATTTCTATAGGAATTACATTGAGCCTATAGTATAGATCTTCTCGGAACTTACCTCTCTTAACAGCCTCCTCCAATGCTATATTGGTGGCGGCTATTACTCTAACATCTATACTAATTGGTTTTGTACTGCCTACTCTAACAACTTCTTTTTCCTGTAGCACTCTTAAAAGCTTGGCTTGTATACTTATAGGGATTTCTGTTACCTCGTCTAAAAAGATGGTGCCGCCATGTGCTTCTTCAAACAGTCCTCTTTTCCCTCCTTTTCTTGCTCCTGTAAAGGCTCCTTCCTCATAACCAAAAACCTCGCTTTCAAATAGGCTCTCACTAATAGCAGGACAGTTCACCCGTACAAATTGATTGTATCTTCTTTGAGATAAATTGTGAATAGCATGGGCAAAAAGCTCTTTTCCTGTACCGCTTTCCCCTCTTAAAAGTACTGTAGCTGGTGTTACTGCTGCTTGTTTTGCTTTCTGTAAAGCTTCTAACATACCCTCATCTTCAGCAATAATATCTTCAAATAAGTACTTTGCTTCCAGTTTTCGGATAATCTGCTTAGCTGTGGTTAATTCGTCATTCAACTTCTTTATTTCCGACAAGTCATGCAGCACCCCTACACTGCCCTTTAGTTCTCCATCTACAATAATAGGTGCTGCATGTACCAATACATCTTTTTTTTGTGGCCCTATTTTTAGTCTAGCATTTTTTATGGGTTGCTTTGTCTTCAATACCTGAAGATGCATACTCTCTCCCTCAGCTATATCAGTAGTCACAGGTTTTCCTAAAATATCTTTTTCTGTAAACCCTGTTACTCTTGTATATGCAGGGTTAATAAGAACACCAATACCCTTCTCATCACATACTGAAATGGCATCTTGAGTAGAGTGAAAAATCCCCTCCAAAAGACTTTGCATCTCTTTTAGTTTGTAGATCTGATGGGTTAAGTCTATCACTTCGGTTATATCTCTAAAAATAGCTACCGCTGCTATTACTCTGCCTTCCTCATCCTTTACCGGCATTCGACTAGTGATAATAGTGGTATTCCCTAATAACTGTCTCTGGTTGAGTTCTGCTTCTCCTGATTTCAAAACATAAGTTAACCTAGTGCTGGTAATCACTTCTTCTATAAGCTTTCCTATTACCTCTTTTTCTGAAAAACCTGTAATTTTTTCTGCTGCTGCATTAAATAAAGTAATTCTCCCTATAGGATTTACTAGGATCACTGCATCATTCGTACTTTTTAGGATAATATCTAGTTCCTCTTTTTTCATTACCATCACCTTTCTTAAGAAAAGAAAAGTCCCTTAGGGACTTTTCTAAATGACAACACAAAGTAATCACTAATCATTTTGTGAAATAACCTTTATATTAACAGTGTTGGGAACTAATTCTACCCTTCTAGCTCTCCTCTGGATTAAGAAAGGTAATTCTACTATAGGTTCTATAGTATACTCATTTTCATCTAAACCCTCCATATCTACTATAATATTTATATCTTCTCTATTAATAGACTGAGCTAAAGTTTCATTACCTAAAATTTTTACTTGCAGTATTTCAGGAACATCACTTGTATCTAAAGTTAATCCTTCCCTAAGATTAGTAAAATTAATTTGTTCTCTAGGTATCTGAATAACCACTTCTTTTATTTCTTCTACACTTACAGTCATGCTTACCTCTGTAGGGTCAACGGCTGCTACACCCTCTGGTAGCCTTAAGGCCACAGTTCTAGTTATGTTTTCTGTAATATTGTTAATCGTTATTCTTTCTGTTTCAATCGTTTCAATTGCATCTATGATTTCTTGTTGTCCTCGTATGGTGATTCTATTAGGATTAATGGAAATATTGCTGATCTCATAGCCTTCTGCTGCTGTAGTCTCAACAACCGAAGTAACTTCAACGGTTTTTAATTGATCAATAGGTAATGTTATGTCTACATGAGCAGGGCTAATATTCACACCCTGCACCTCTTCTCCTCTGCTATTTAAAGGGCGTAAAGGGAACTGCGAGTGTACATTCTGAAACTCTTCTGATAACTTTACGGAGGATTCTGCTACTTCTACTGAGTTTACTAAGCTTTCGGGCCCTTCTACCCACACTACCCTAGGTTCATAAGCTACACTTCCTAATACATATCCACTCCGGGGTGTTCCTTCAACGGTAACATTAACGGGTTTTTGTTTGCTCACAATTTCCTCCAGATCTACTCTAATGAACTTAGGATTATAATCTACCTCGACTTCTCCAGGTATTGTGATTTCCACCGGTATATTATTCACACCTGCTCTATAGCCCAATAAATCTGCTGTTGCTTTAATTTGACCTCTAGCAATCCGATAAACTTCATCTCTTCTTCCAGTAATACGTACTCTTATCGTATAATCCGTATCACCCTTTACAACTAAACCATTTTGCCTCATTTCCTCAGCATTGACAAACTCTACTGGAATATTTTGTTCATCTCTAGTTATCCTAGGATTTATTTCACTCATTACATAAATCCATATGGTCAAGGCAAAAAGAATGGAAATGATTTTAGCCATTAAATTTTTACGTTTGAAAATATTCATCTCTTATGCCTCCATTTTAGCTTTAAAAATTGCCATTGTTTGTTTTCAGTAGGCCTAAAGCTGTTGATCAATATCTTTCTGAGGGTGTTGGCGTCTAAAAACCTTGTTAATTCTCCATTTTCAGCTATAGAGATGGCCCCGGTTTCTTCTGATACGATGACCACAATGGCATCTGAACGTTCTGTAATCCCTAAACCAGCCCTATGTCTAGTCCCTAAATCTTTACTAAGATAATTACTTTCCGTTAAAGGTAAGAAACAGCCTGCTGCCAATACTTCACTTCTTCTAATAACAACTGCACCATCATGTAATGGTGTATTTGGCATAAATATATTAATTAATAGTCCTCTAGAAATTTTCCCATTAATCCGTGTCCCGGTTTCTACTACTTCGTTTAGTCCTGTTTCTTTTTCTAAAACTAAAAGTGCACCAATTTTCTGCCTTGATAAAGATCCTGTTGCTTCTACAATTTCCTCCGCCATCATATTAATCTCTTCATATTCAATATCTACAATGGACTTTGTAAGGAATTTTGTCCTACCTATGTATTCTAAGGCTCTCCTCATTTCTGGTTGGAACACAATTAATAGAGCAATTAGTCCTACCGTCATGGTGTTTCTTAGTATCCAGTTTATAGCATGAAGTTGTAACCATTCACTTAATTGAGTTGCTAAAAGAAGCACCACAATACCTTTTATAAGTTGTTCAGCTCTTGTTTCCCTTATGAGCATATATAGTTTGTAAAATACAAAGGCTACGATAGCCATGTCGGCTATATCCCGCATACCAATATTTCTGAATATCTCTATTAAGTCTTGCATCCCCAACACCTCTTGATTCCTTCTTCAATTTTTTGATAATTCTTCAATAATTTATATTTCCATATCACAAAGGAAAATCCCTTCTTTATTATCCATAGGAAATTATATTTATTTTCTCTTTGTCTTATGTATTTTTTGTCGGCTTCTTTTCTTCTTTATATTATAAAATTTTTGCATAGTTTTTTGAATGGTTTTTACTAAAATCCTACTTTTGATGCATTAAAATTTCTCATTATATCTATAGCCTATATAAATTCTATTTACTAGAAAAATATAAGGACCATCAACACAAGGACAGCCCTTATTGATATTATAGTCAAAAAAGTAATTTTTTACATGTTCTCTTTGTGTTTTTATTAAGTTTTAAAACATATTTTCAATAATTTTAGATAAACTAAACATAAACCATATAGAGAGGGAGATCAATATGTCAAATAGTGGAAATAATAAGCGTAAAAATGTAATTATTGATGATAAGGTCCCCACAAAAGATCAATTAATAGTAGATTATATAAAAGATCAATTGGAAGAAAAGATGGAAGAAAGTGCAATGGATATCAATGTGTTTTGTAAAGATGGTTATGTGCATATGTCTGGTATGGTGGACGTATTAGCAGAAAAAAAGTTTGCTGAAGATACGGCCTTAAAAATACCAGGTGTAAGAAAAGTGGAAAATAAAATTACGATAGCTATGGATAGTAACATTACTGATAAACATATTGAAAAAGAGGTAATAAATCATCTTAATCATGCCAGTGACAAAACAGTAGGTATAGGTGCCAAGGTAGAAAGAGGTGTCGTTAGTCTTATGGGCCATGTAGGCACTTTAAAAGACTGTCATACTGCTATGAAGGTAGCTAGAGAAGTTCGAGGTGTAAAAGATGTTGTAAACAACATTAATATTACTAGCTATAGAAAGCATAGTGATGATGCCATCAGCAATAAAATTCTTCAAGAGTATAGCAATTCTCCTTTAGATTATAGAGATATTACTAGAAGGGTCTCTGATGGTCAAGTTACCTTATCAGGAACATTGGACACTCACCAAAATATCGAGTTAGCAAAAGAGATTGCCACCGGTATAGAAGGTGTGATCAAAGTAAGAAACAATATTCAACTTAGAAAATAATCCTATTACTAATTAGCTGGGGAAGTTTTTATTCCTCAGCTTTATTTTTTGTATATTTATAAAAAAAAGCCTTGCATATTTATTCATTATTGCTTATAATTATATCTATAAGAATTGATTTTATGGAGGGGTTATTCTATGGAAAAAGAAAAAGTTGTTTTAGCATATTCTGGTGGTTTAGATACATCTGTTATTTTAAAATGGTTAGAAAACACTTACCAATATGAGGTAATTGCTGTTTGTATAAATGTTGGTCAAGAAGAAGATTTTGACGCTATTCAACAAAAAGCTTTATCTACTGGAGCAATTAAGTCTTATGTATTAGATGTGACTGAAGAGTTTATTACTGATTATATTTATCCTACCCTTAAGGCAGGAGCTGTTTATGAAGATGATTACTTATTAGGTACTTCTTTTGCAAGACCTTTAATGGCTAAAAAGTTAGTAGAAATTGCTGAAAACGAAGGAGCTGTGGCTATTGCTCATGGAGCTACAGGGAAAGGTAACGACCAAGTACGTTTCGAGGCTTCCGTTAAAGCATTGAATCCATATATTAAACTTATTGCACCTTGGCGTATTTGGGATTTAAAGTCTAGAGAAGATTGTATTGAATATGCTCTAAAAAATGATATTCCTATTCCTGTTACTAAAAAAGACATCTATAGTCGTGATAACAATATATGGCATATCAGTCATGAGGGCGGGAATTTAGAAGATCCTTGGAATCAGCATGATGATAGCATTTATAAGCTGTCAGTTTCTCCTGAAAATGCACCAGACACTCCTGCTTATGTAGAAATTCAGTTTGAAACTGGTATTCCAGTTGCAGTAGATGGCGTAAAGTATAGTCCTATTGAACTTCTTACTGTATTAAATGAAGTTGCTGGAGCTCATGGTGTGGGTATTATTGATATTGTTGAAAACAGACTTGTAGGCATGAAGTCTCGTGGTGTATACGAAACCCCAGGCGGTACATTATTATTTGAAGCACATAAAACATTAGAAAAGTTAACACTTGATAGAGCAACTATGAGCTTTAAAAAGAGCGTTTCTGAAAAATATGCACAATTAGTTTATGATGGTCTTTGGTTTACACCTTTAAAGGAAGCGTTAGATCAATTTGTAGATAGTACACAACAATGTGTTACTGGAGCTGTTAAATTAAAGTTATTTAAGGGTAGTTGTTCAGCTGTAGCATCTACATCACCTTACTCTCTCTATAGCGAAGACTTCGCTACTTTTGGAGAAGATGATGTTTACAATCAACAAGATGCTGAAGGCTTCATTAACTTATTTGCTTTACCTCTAACAATCCGTGCTCTAATGAATCATAATAAAGATCAAAAGAACAAAACTGATAAAAAAGTTATATAGCTTTATATAATGATAGCGGAGGTTTTTCTCCGCTATTTTTTAATTCACCTCTGGAGCTTTCTCTACATTCATTAAAACTTCTTCAATATATTTGTGGTCAACAACCCTCTCAAAGCTTCTAAGCCCTGCTACTTTGAAACCATGTTTGTCGGCTAACCTTGTAATCTCATCTACTTTAGCTATATCCATATCTCTTCCCAAGCTAAAGTTCTCATATCGTTTTTCTAAAGCCAATATCATAGTTTCAGCCATACAAGCATAGGATAAACCTTTTGGGAAACCAAAGTTAAAGTTAAAATCTACTCCTTTAGGCACTTCTATAACTCCACCTTCTATAACCAAGACATCTTTTCTTACTTCCTGCACTTTTTTAGAAACATCTCTAGGTCTTGCTACATCACAAACTACAGCTCCTGATTTAATGTCTTCTATAGGGATTACTTCTTCTATACTACTGGTTACGGTAATAACAGCATCAGCTGTAGCTATACCTTTTTTAATACTAGTGCTACAGTCGATATTTATTTTTCCATATTTTTTAATAAAACTTGTTTTTAATTCTTCTAATCGTCTTAAATCTCTGCCTATCAAAATAACCTTTTTGCTATCTCTACAGGCTAATTCAGCGCATACTCTTCCTATAGAACCGTTTGCACCTACAACTGCAACCTCGCTCTCTTGAATCTTCCTACTTAGCAGTCTTAATGCTTCCTTTGTAGCTTCAAAGGCAGCTGCTACTGTGTAGGTATTGCCGCTGGTTACAGCGATGTTTAGATTCTCAGCTACAGTTATACCTCCATCTCCTACCACAGATGTATAAGCACCTAGTCCTAAGATTTTTGCTCCTAGCTTTTCTGCAACATTTCCCGCATGAATGATCTTGTTTATCACTTTTTCTTCATCTAGTTGTATCATCATTTTAGTTGTTAATGGAACACCTATGAACCATCCTTCAGCCTCACCATAAGTACTTTTTAAATCAGTAATTTGAGAAACATTTAAAGGTGGTACTTTAGCAATTATTTTTTCCACTAAATTTTTTGGTAGATATTTTAAACCTTCATATTTTCGATAAATATCATCTATTTCGATTGGATGTATTAAAAACGCAAAATTTTCCATAATTTCTATCTCCTTAAAGCGGATTGAAAGATGCTCTTAAAATTATTTATTGCCAATCCTGTCATTCCCTTATACTTAGCAAGGATATCTTCCAATCCTCTTATAAACACATCAATTTCTTCATAAGATATAGTCAAAGGTGGTTCAACGCGTATAACATTAGGATTATTTAAAGTATAAGCTGTAATAATTTTGTAGTTATTCAATAACTCTGTAGCAATTAGACCACCTGTATATTCTTCCAACATTTCTGCTGTCTTGCCCTTCACAAATTTGCTTAAGAGATAATGATCCTTTATAGATTGAAACTCTAATCCAATCATTAATCCTTTTCCTCTTACTGCCTTGAGTAATGGATATTTTTCCTTCAGATCATATAGCTTTTCTAAAAAGTACTTACCCTTTCTTTGTGTTTCTTCAACTAGATGACTATCGTATATGTATTCAATTGTTGCTATGCCGGCAGCACATGCCCACGTATTTCCTCCAAAAGTAGATGTATGTAACAAACATTTTTCTAAAGTACCGTAGGCTTTACTCCATATTTCTTCTGAGGTAATATAGGCACCAATAGGCATAACCCCTCCTCCTAAAGACTTAGCCATGCATAGTATATCTGGATGCACATTTTCCTCATCACAAGCAAACCAGTATCCTGTCCTTCCAAAGCCAGTTTGCACTTCATCTGCTATTAATAGCACGTTATACTGTTTACACAATTGACTTGCTCTTTTTAAATAACCTTGTGGAGGAAGAATAATACCCCCTTCACCTTGTACAGGCTCTACTATAAAAGCAGCAATATCATTATATTTTTTAAGTATATCTTCTAAAGTGTCTATGTCCCCATAAGGTACTTCTTCAGCAAGGGGTACTAAAGGGCCAAAAAACTTTTTATATTTATTTCTACCTGTTACAGAAAGGGCTCCCATTGATTTACCGTGAAAAGAACCTTCGCAATAAACAATTCTCGACTTTTTTGTAGCAATTTTAGCTAATTTTAATGCTCCCTCTACAGCCTCAGCACCACTATTACAAAAGAACGTATGTTTTAGATTACCTGGAGTGACTATTGCTAAGTTTTTTGCTAATACAGTGGCAATAGGGTTAATAGATGTTTGCAGTAAGTTAGGTCTTTGTATAACTTTTTGAATTTTATTGACAACTGCATCATTATTATGGCCTATGTTTAAGGCTCCATAAGCACCTAGGAAGTCTATATACATGTCACCTTGATCATCCCATACTGTTGTATTCTTAGCCTTAATAAAATGTTTGTTTATGCCTAATAAATTTAAAAGATTTGCTAGCTGTGGGTTTGCATACTCCCTATAATCTGCATTTGCCTCTTCACTTTTTAATAAAAGTGCTTCTTCAAATGATGTTAATTTTTTTGTTTCCATACTCATAAAGTCTTCTATATTAATCACTCCCTACAAAGATCATTGGAACTATATGTATAAATCTTGTCTAGATTATAATTTTTTCCATATTATAGTCAGCTTATACCCATAAAAAAAAAGACAATGATCGTTTGATCATTGTCTTTTTAAAAGTATGGTGCGGGTGGAGGGACTTGAACCCCCACGGTCGCCCGCTAGATCCTAAGTCTAGTGCGTCTGCCAATTCCGCCACACCCGCATGTGTGATATATATTATGGTGGAGGGAGAAGGATTCGAACCTTCGAAGTCGTTGACAACAGATTTACAGTCTGCCCCCTTTGGCCACTCGGGAACCCCTCCAGTATTTCTAGTTAATGGAGCTGGTGATGGGATTCGAACCCGCGACCTGCTGATTACAAATCAGCTGCTCTGGCCAACTGAGCTACACCAGCATGTTTTTTTAGTAATATTTATGGCGACCTGGAAGGGACTCGAACCCTCGACCTCCAGCGTGACAGGCTGGCATTCTAACCAACTGAACTACCAGGCCGCATTGTTTTTAAATGGTGGGCGCAACAGGACTTGAACCTGTGACCCCCTGCTTGTAAGGCAGGTGCTCTCCCAGCTGAGCTATGCGCCCATTTTTTGGTGACCCCTAGGGGAATCGAACCCCTGTTACCGCCGTGAAAGGGCGGTGTCTTAACCGCTTGACCAAGGGGCCAAAATGGTTGCGGGGACAGGACTTGAACCTGTGGCCTCCGGGTTATGAGCCCGACGAGCTACCAACTGCTCTACCCCGCGATATTTTTCATAGTGGTGCCGAAGACCGGAATCGAACCGGTACGATCTTGAAGGACCGCAGGATTTTAAGTCCTGTGCGTCTGCCAGTTCCGCCACTTCGGCATTTTGTTTTGGCTCCAGAGAGAGGACTCGAACCTCCAACCTACCGGTTAACAGCCGGGTGCTCCACCATTGAGCTACTCTGGAACTTCTATATCGCAACGACCTACTCTCCCAGGCAGCTTCCCGCCAAGTACCATCAGCGCTGAAGGGCTTAACTGCTGTGTTCGGTATGGGAACAGGTGTGACCCCTTCGCTATTGTCACGATATTCTTTTGAAGGTTTGTTCCCTCAAAACTAAACAATGTATGAGTTGTTTTTGGTCAAGTCCTCGACCTATTAGTATCGGTCAGCTTAATACATTACTGCACTTACACCTCCGACCTATCTACCAGATAGTCTTTCTGGGGTCTTACTCACTTGCGTGATGGGAAATCTTATCTTGAGGGGGGCTTCGTGCTTAGATGCCTTCAGCACTTATCCCTTCCGTACATAGCTACCCAGCGGTGCCTTTGGCAAGACAACTGGTACACCAGCGGTACGTCCATCCCGGTCCTCTCGTACTAAGGACAGCTCCTCTCAAATTTCCTACGCCTGCGACGGATAGGGACCGAACTGTCTCACGACGTTCTGAACCCAGCTCGCGTACCACTTTAATGGGCGAACAGCCCAACCCTTGGGACCTACTTCAGCCCCAGGATGTGATGAGCCGACATCGAGGTGCCAAACCTCCCCGTCGATGTGGACTCTTGGGGGAGATAAGCCTGTTATCCCCGGGGTAGCTTTTATCCGTTGAGCGATGGCCCTTCCACTCGGTACCACCGGATCACTAAGTCCGACTTTCGTCCTTGCTCGACTTGTTGGTCTCGCAATCAAGCTCCCTTATGCCTTTGCACTCTTTGCACGATTTCCGACCGTGCTGAGGGAACCTTTGAGCGCCTCCGTTACTTTTTAGGAGGCGACCGCCCCAGTCAAACTGCCCGCCTGACAGTGTCCCAAAACCAGATCATGGTTCATGGTTAGAACTTCAGTACTACAAGAGTGGTATCCCAACATCGACTCCTCCAAGACTGGCGTCCTAGGTTCTCAGTCTCCCACCTATCCTGTACATCTAGTACCAAAATCCAATGTCAAGCTGCAGTAAAGCTCCACGGGGTCTTTCCGTCCTGTCGCAGGTAACCAGCATCTTCACTGGTATTACAATTTCACCGGGTCCATTGTTGAGACAGCGCCCAAATCGTTACGCCTTTCGTGCGGGTCGGAACTTACCCGACAAGGAATTTCGCTACCTTAGGACCGTTATAGTTACGGCCGCCGTTTACTGGGGCTTAAGTTCTGTGCTTCGGTTACCCTAACACTTCCCCTTAACCTTCCAGCACCGGGCAGGCGTCAGCCCCTATACGTCGTCTTTCGACTTTGCAGAGACCTATGTTTTTGCTAAACAGTCGCTTGGGCCTGTTCTCTGCGACCGAAGTGTGCTTACAGCGTATAGCCTTCACACCCTTCGGCACCCCTTCTCCCGAAGTTACGGGGTCATTTTGCCGAGTTCCTTAACAATGGTTCTCCCGCTCGTCTTAGGATTCTCTCCTCACCTACCTGTGTCGGTTTGCGGTACGGGCACCTAGTTTCTCAATAGAGGCTTTTCTCGACAGTGTGGAATCAGTTGCTTCGCTACTTGTTTTTCGCTCCCCATCACCTCTCAGGATTATGCTAAAACGGATTTGCCTGTCTTAGCTCCCTACTGGCTTAGACCCACTCAACCAACGGTGGGCTCAACCTATCCTTCTGTGTCACCCCATCTCTCAAACGATTCTAGGTGGTACAGGAATCTCAACCTGTTGTCCATCGCCTACGCATTTCTGCCTCGGCTTAGGTCCCGACTAACCCTGAGCGGACGAACCTTCCTCAGGAAACCTTAGGTTTTCGACGGGTAGGATTCTCACCTACCTCTCGTTACTCATGCCAACATTCTCTCTTCTATGCAGTCCACTACTCCTTACGGTATAGCTTCAACCCACATAGAATGCTCGCCTACCGAATATTTCTATTCCCATAGCTTCGGTGATACGTTTGAGCCCCGGACATTTTCGGCGCAGAATCACTCGACCAGTGAGCTATTACGCACTCTTTAAATGAGTGGCTGCTTCTAAGCCAACATCCTGGTTGTCTGTGCAACTCCACATCCTTTCCCACTTAACGTATACTTTGGGACCTTAGCTGATGATCTGGGTTCTTTCCCTCTTGACCACGGATCTTATCACTCGTAGTCTGACTCCTGAAAATAAGTTAACGGCATTCGGAGTTTGATAGGTTTTGGTAACCGGTGAAGGCCCCTAGACCATTCAGTGCTCTACCTCCGTCACTCTCATTTCAAGGCTAGCCCTAAAGCTATTTCGGCGAGAACCAGCTATCTCCGAGCTCGATTGGAATTTCTCCGCTACCCACAGGTCATCCAATGACTTTTCAACGTCAACTGGTTCGGACCTCCACGAAATTTTACTTCCGCTTCATCCTGCCCATGGGTAGATCGCACGGTTTCGGGTCTATAGCATGTAACTAATCGCCCTATTAAGACTCGGTTTCCCTTCGGCTCCGTACCTGAAGTACTTAACCTTGCTACATACCATAACTCGTTGGCCCGTTCTACAAAAAGTACGCGGTCACGCATATATAGCGCTTCCACAGCTTGTAGGCAAAAGGTTTCAGGTTCTTTTTCACTCCCCTTCCGGGGTTCTTTTCACCTTTCCCTCACGGTACTATACGCTATCGGTCACTAGGTAGTATTTAGCCTTGGGGGGTGGTCCCCCCTGCTTCCCACAGGGTTTCACGTGTCCCGTGGTACTCTGGATCATTCTCAAAGTTCTTCAGTGTTTCGCTTACGGGACTTTTACCCTCTACGGTGGAGTTTTCCAACTCTCTTCAACTACACTTACCAATCTTCTTAATGAAAATGTCCGCAACCCCAAAAACTTAAGTTCTTGGTTTGGGCTCTTCCCCTTTCGCTCGCCGCTACTGAGGGAATCGATTTTTCTTTCTCTTCCTCGGGGTACTTAGATGTTTCAGTTCCCCCGGTCTACCTTCTATTACCTATGAATTCAGTAATAGATACTTGGACATTACCCCAAGTGGGTTTCCCCATTCGGACATCTACGGATCAATGCTTGCTTGCAGCTTCCCGTAGCTTTTCGCAGCTTACCACGTCCTTCTTCGGCTCCTAGTGCCAAGGCATCCACCCTTTGCCCTTAATAACTTGACCTTTGATGAATTACTTTAGCTTTGTTTCTTTTCTCATATCATTGTTTAGTTTTCAAAGAACAATTTGAAAAGACCTTATTAAAAGAGGTCCCTCAAAATTAAACAGTATAGTATTGCCATTTCTCCTTAGAAAGGAGGTGATCCAGCCGCACCTTCCGATACGGCTACCTTGTTACGACTTCACCCCAGTCATCGGCTTCACCTTCGACAGCTCTCCCCTTACGGTTGAGCAGCTGGCTTCGGGCGCTTCCGACTCCCGTGGTGTGACGGGCGGTGTGTACAAGACCCGGGAACGCATTCACCGCGACATTCTGATTCGCGATTACTAGCAACTCCGACTTCATGTGGGCGAGTTTCAGCCCACAATCCGAACTGAGACCGACTTTATGAGATTCGCTCCAGATTACTCCTTCGCTGCCCTTTGTATCGGCCATTGTAGCACGTGTGTAGCCCTGAACATAAGGGGCATGATGATTTGACGTCATCCCCACCTTCCTCCGAGTTATCCCCGGCAGTCTCTCTAGAGTGCCCATCCGAAATGCTGGCAACTAAAGACAAGGGTTGCGCTCGTTGCGGGACTTAACCCAACATCTCACGACACGAGCTGACGACAACCATGCACCACCTGTCACTTCTGTCCCCGAAGGGAAAACTTCTGTTAAAAAGCGGTCAAAAGGATGTCAAGTCCAGGTAAGGTTCTTCGCGTTGCTTCGAATTAAACCACATGCTCCGCTGCTTGTGCGGGTCCCCGTCAATTCCTTTGAGTTTCACACTTGCGTGCGTACTCCCCAGGCGGAGTGCTTAATGCGTTAGCTGCGGCACTGAGGTTTGACCCCCAACACCTAGCACTCATCGTTTACGGCGTGGACTACCAGGGTATCTAATCCTGTTCGCTCCCCACGCTTTCGTGCCTCAGCGTCAGTTACAGTCCAGAGAGTCGCCTTCGCCACTGGTGTTCCTCCTAATATCTACGCATTTCACCGCTACACTAGGAATTCCACTCTCCTCTCCTGCACTCAAGCCAATAAGTTTCTAAGGCTTACTACGGTTGAGCCGTAGCCTTTCACCCTAGACTTTATTGGCCGCCTACGCACCCTTTACGCCCAGTGATTCCGGATAACGCTTGCCCCCTACGTATTACCGCGGCTGCTGGCACGTAGTTAGCCGGGGCTTCCTCCCGAGGTACCGTCATTATCTTCCCTCGAAACAGAGCTTTACGACCCGAAGGCCTTCATCGCTCACGCGGCGTCGCTGCATCAGGGTTTCCCCCATTGTGCAATATCCCCCACTGCTGCCTCCCGTAGGAGTCTGGACCGTGTCTCAGTTCCAGTGTGGCCGGTCACCCTCTCAGGTCGGCTACTGATCGTCGCCTTGGTAGGCCTTTACCCCACCAACTAGCTAATCAGACGCGGGCCCATCTTGTACCAATAAATCTTTGGCTATTCTAAGATGCCTTAGAATAGCTTTATGCGGTATTAGCAATCGTTTCCGACTGTTATCCCCCTGTACAAGGTAGGTTACCCACGCGTTACTCACCCGTCCGCCGCTAACCTCATTATCTTCCACCCGAAGGCTTCTGATAAATCGGTTCGCTCGACTTGCATGTGTTAGGCACGCCGCCAGCGTTCATCCTGAGCCAGGATCAAACTCTTAATAAAAAATATCTGGGTTCTATCATTAATTGATAGATGTATTTTGCTGGCTTAATATCTATACTGTTTAATTTTCAAAGACCTTTTTTTCTGCCACCCTCATTCGGCGACTTAACTACTATATCATACTTCGCTATATTATGTCAACACTTTTTTTAATTTCTTTTTCTTCTGTGTCGAACTTTCTTCTATCCCGTCGCCCCTTCGGTAGCGGCGACTTTTACTACTATATCAGATTTCTTAATACTTGTCAATGGTTTTTAAAAAATCATCTTACTTTATCTTATTTTTTGTGGAACACCGCTTTTTTAATAGCGGAATAATAATATATCATGCAACTACTTCCCTGTCAATATGTCTAAGCAAAGTTTTGAAGGTTTTATTAACGAACTAGATTTGACACTATTAAAGCACTCGTTATTGATGAGTATTGATAAGCAGATCAAAGTCTACTGATAGAACAAAGTCTTTCTTAGGAAGATTTAAAAGATGACTTTGTTGAAACCAATAACAGAAATTATAATTTATCTACAATATTATAAAGTTTATAATTTCCTATTTGATTATAAAAAAGACCCTTTGAAGTATTTCTTCAAGGGTCTTTTTCTGTCAGTCCGTAAAGCTTAGGCTTAGTTTTTTCTATAGACAGTTATCCTTAATTTATTATTATTGTACTTAATATCCCCACCATCAACTAAAGCTCCTAGTAATGTCAATTCATCGTAGTTATCATTCTCTCCCACCAACTCCCAGTAGTAATCTTCTAGCACATCTTGGCGAGGAGCGTTTAATATTTCCTCTAGTTCTTGTAGTTTTTCTTTAGGTGGGTTAGAGCAATCCCCCTGTAGACTTACTTTTATTTGACTTTTTTCTTCATAATCAAAATCTATCTTTAATTTTGTTATATCAATATTAAAGAAAAAACACATCAATTCATCTACAATTTTTATTGCTCTCATCTTGTCATTGGACAAAGACTATTCCTCCTTGTTGCTTTTAAATGACTCTAGCACTGGTACAAGAGCTGCTGCTACGATTCCTCCAGCAAATCCATTATTATATAGATTCATTCCACCGTGCAGGTAACCAACATTCATTACCATTGCCATGTGTAAAAATCCAGCAATAATTCCACTTATCCAACCAAACTGTCCTGCTATAGGTGCTAAAGTAGTTCCAAACAAAGCTGCCAGTAACGCTCCAGTAGCATTTGCATCCCATATGTTAAGTAGAGAAAACAGGTATACCCCTATTAATATAGGCAATATATTTTTAGCATGCTTACCAAAGGCACCAAATCCAACTACAGTAAACACCCCGCCAATAGTCGGACCATTTAGCTCTCCTTTTACCAAAATTACATACAGTGTTGTCATTACTCCTATTATACCCATATTGATAAGCGTTACACCAAATCCGTCAGAAGAAACAAAGTCCGCTACTGCTCTTCCTGATTGTGCAGTTAACTTTTTATATCCCTGAAAAGTTTTGTTGTTAAATAGCAAGCCTACTAATGTCATAGATCCAAATAACACAATCAAGTAAACCCCAAAAACATTATTGTATCCTTGTAGTACAATCAAAGTACTTTCATTCTGAAGGCCAAAGGCTCTAAATATAGCCATAAAGAAAGTACCTATTATACCTGCGGTAAACCCAATATTATAAAGGTTAAAACCTTGATGGAATTTAACAAAGTGAGTGCCTAGTGGAGGCAATACATATCCTGCTATCACTCCAACAACATTAGCAAGCACTACTGCTTTTACTGGAGAAAAGCCAAAACCGAAGGTAGCTTGACTAATCAGTGGTCCTAGAGCAGTACCAAAGAAAGCCATCAAAATAAATTTACTAAACTTTTCTTTTTTCACAACAGCATGTAAATAAACGCCTAGAAATATTGCCCAAATATTGTAGATATTCTTACCAAAAAGGGCGAATCCCCCTATTGTTAGAATCGCTGCAATAACAGGACCATTCATATTAACTTCATTAAATTTAGCAATAGCAATTGCTATAATCATTAGTAGCCCAGCATTAAACAAAGCGGCTCCTATATTGCCGACTGCCATATAATCCGTGACTAGTATACTAGGTGCTACTATGATACTTCTCATGCCCGTAATAATTTCATAAGGGCTGTTAAAAGCAAAAGCCGATAATAAAACTAGAACTGCATAGATGCTCACCACGCCATATTTAACTTTTTCATCAACTACTGCCTTCTGAGCTGCCATCCCCTGACTATTTCCCTCATTTGTCTGAACTTTCAGTTCTACTGATTTGTCCATAATTCTTCCCCCTTCTTTCCGATTATAAACTTCTTTCGCTTGTCTTTTTTTTAACAATTCCTTTCGAAACGTTTTCTGCAATACTTATCGAAATCACCTATATTCTGATAAGTATTCTACCTTTACTACTGTAATATCCACTGTAGTGTCTACTTTAATATTGCTTACAAGTAAAGATTCAGATTAATTAGAATAATTGCATAAAAATGGTTATATATTTGTCAATACTATTATATGTTATTGTTGCAAGAAATTCAACTAAATATAGTCGATTGTTGTAAAATGGTAGAAGAGGTGCTTAAGACAAGCTCAGCACCCCTTTATGCACTAGTCTATAGTTTTAAATAAGTTAACCATTTCAATAGCCGTTACTGCTGCCTCAAATCCTTTATTACCAGCTTTTGTTCCGGCTCTTTCTATGGCCTGTTCTATCGTATCTGTTGTCAGTACACCGAATATAATAGGAACCTCTAGTTCTAACCCCACATGAGCTACTCCTTTAGCTACTTCATTGGCTACAAAGTCAAAGTGAGGTGTCGCTCCCCTAATAACAGCACCAAGGCAAATAACTGCATCATAGTTTTGGGACTTTGCCATTTTCTTTGCGGCTAATGGAATCTCAAAAGCCCCTGGCACCCAGCAAATACTTATATTTTCCTCTTCTCCTCCGTGCCTTCTTATAGCATCTAAAGCACCATCCAATAACTTGCTTCCTATAAATTCATTAAATCTGCCAATAACAATGCCAAATTTCAAATCTTTGCTGGTAAGTTTTCCTTCAAAGGTTTTCATTTTCTATTCTTCCTCCTTGATTTTTAATAAATGTCCTAACTTTTCCTGTTTTGTTTTGAGGTAATAAGCATTTCTTTCATTATGGTTCATTTGGATAGGAACTCTTTCTACAATTTCTAAGTCATAACCAGATAGTCCAACTAGCTTTCTGGGGTTATTGGTCATCAATTTGATTTTCTTAACACCTATATCTTTTAAAATTTGGGCCCCTATGCCATACTCCCTCATGTCCTCTGGAAAACCAAGGGCAAGATTTGCTTCCACTGTATCATACCCTTGATCCTGCAATTCATAGGCCTTTAACTTATTTATTAAGCCAATCCCCCTTCCCTCTTGACGCATGTACAATAGTACACCTTTACCGGCTTCATTAATTTTTGCCATAGCCATTGCAAATTGTTCTCCACAGTCACAACGCAAAGAACTGAAGGCGTCTCCTGTTAAACACTCTGAGTGTACTCTTACTAATATAGGCTCATCTCCTGAAACATCACCTTTTACTAAAGCTATATGATGCTCTTTATTCATACTGTTTTCGTAGCCAATGATTTTGAAGTCTCCATGCTTCGTTGGCATATTTGCTTCAGTAACTCTTTTTATCAGTTCCTCATTTTTTCTTCTATAAGCAACTAAATCAGCAATAGTAATGATTTTCATATTATGCTTTTCTACAAATTCCATAAGTTCTGGAACTCTAGCCATACTACCATCTTCATTCATTATTTCACAAATAACTCCTGATGGTTTTAATCCAGCTAATTTGGCTAGATCCACGGCTGCCTCTGTATGACCAGTCCTAGCTAATACACCACCTTTCTTAGCTGCCAGCGGGAAGATATGCCCTGGTTTTTTGAAATCTTCAGGTTTTGCATCGGAAGCTACGGCTCTTTGGACTGTCATCGCCCTCTCCTGAGCAGAAATTCCTGTTGTAGTTTCTACTGCGTCTATAGAAATCGTAAAGGCGGTTCCATGAGCATCAGTGTTGTTTTGAACCATCTGGGGTAATTGTAAGCTAATTAGTTTTTCTTCCAACATAGGTAAACAAATTAATCCTCTACCATACTTTGCCATGAAATTAATAGTTTCTGATGTAGTAAGCTCAGCTGCTGCCACTAAATCCCCTTCGTTTTCTCTATCTTCATCATCTACTACCACAATCATTTTACCGTTTCTTATATCTTCTAATGCCTCTTCTATCGTATTAAATTGAAATTGCATTTTCTATATCCTCCTTTATCTAATAAATCCATGTTCAGCTAAAAAGTCCAAAGAAATATCCTTTTTTTCTCTTCTACTCTCTCCAAAGGTCATAAGTCTCTCTATATACTTCCCAATCATATCGCACTCAAGGTTTACCGTTTCTCCTATAGCTTTATCAACCAATATGGTTTCATCTCGAGTATGAGGTATAATAGAAACCTTAAAGCAACGATCCTCCACATAAGCTACTGTAAGACTTGTACCATCTATTGCAATGGAACCCTTTAAAATAATATATTTTAACAAATCTTTATCAGTATCAATCGTCACCCATATAGCGTTGCCTTCTCTTTCATAGTGGCTAATTCTCCCTACCCCATCAATATGTCCACTAACAAGGTGGCCGCCTAGCCGATCTCCTATAGCAAGAGCCCTTTCTAAATTCACTGGACTCCCCACTTGCAAGGCCCCTAAATTGCTTCGTCTCATTGTTTCTGCCATAACGTCTACACGAAAACTGATACTGTCAAAGTAATTTACAGTCAAACATACTCCATTGGTAGCTATACTATCTCCTAGTTTTACATCCTGAAGCACTTTTTTTCCTTCTATAACAATACTGGCTCCATCTTCACTTTTATGTAGAGCTCTAATTTTACCAATTTCTTCAACAATACCTGTAAACATCTACTTCATCCCTTTCTAACATAACCTTCGATTAATATATCTTTGCGGAATTTATGAATAGACAAATTCTCCACTGTAAAAGCATCTTTTATTAAGTGCTTTCCCTCACCTTCTACAGAAGTAATCGCATTCTTTCCACCTATAATTTTTGGAGCAATAAAACATAGTACCTTGTCCACAATATCACTTTCAAGTGCAGCATAATTTAAGGTTCCTCCCCCCTCCAAAAGAATACTGTCAACTTTTTTTTCTCCTAACTTTACCATTAAATCTTTAAGGTTAACTTTCCCTTCCTCCTGACCCACTACTAGCACCTCTACCCCTAAATCCTGTAGTTGATGGATCTTTGCTTTGGATGCCTTTTCTGTAGTAGCTACGATTGTTGGATAATCACTTGAAGTTTTTATCACATTTGTATCAATAGGTATTCTTAATGTGCTATCTACAATAATTCTTATAGGGTGACTGACTTCCCTATTAGCAATTCTTGTGTTTAGTTGAGGGTTGTCCTTTAAAACAGTAGAAATTCCTACCATAATTCCAGCTACTCGATCTCTTATATGATGAACATGCTCTCTTGCATCTTCTGATGTAATCCATTTAGAGTCTCCCTGATGACTTGCTATCTTCCCATCTAATGTCATAGCGGTCTTTAATATACAAAAAGGTTGTTGTGTGAGGATATATTTAATAAATATTTCGTTTAATTTGATAGCCTCTTCCTGTAAAATTCCTACAACAACTTCTATGCCATGATTTTTTAGAATTTTTATTCCATTGCCTGCTACCTTAGGATTAGGATCTTCTAATGCAACTACCACTTTTTTAATTTTGCTTTTAATGATAGCTTCAACACAAGGAGGCGTTTTACCATAATGTGAACAAGGCTCTAGATTAACATACATGGTGGCTCCTTCAGCTGAAAAGTTTATTTTCTTTAATGCATCTACTTCTGCATGATCTCCACCATAATAATGATGATAACCTTCTGCTATAACTTCACCATTTTTTGTAATTACTGCGCCTACTAAAGGATTAGGTCTAGTTTTTCCCCAGCCTAGTTTCGCTAAGTTAAGAGCCTGCTGCATATATTGTTGATCCATAACGTCACCTCCATTTTTCTTATAATCTGTAAGAAACTATAATCCTATACAAAGTAAAACAAATACAAATTACAAAAAAGCAAAATGCCCTAAGATGATACTTAGGGCATTTTTCACTATTGTTTTAATTGTAATATTAATATACATAAATCATAGACGTTAACTTAACACAGTTATTACCAAAATTCTCTCCAAACGTCATCCTTCGACTCCGCTTTGCTTCCCTCAAGATGACAAATTATGGTTTAACTTGACGCTAATGATATTAAACGAGAATTGTATATTGATATTACAATTAAAATTACTTTCTCTCATCCAGACTGTACTGTCGGCTCTGGAGTTTCACCAGATCAGCCAAAAAGGCTCGCGGGCTTCGTATAAAACGTTACCGCCGGTCGGGAATTTCACCCTGCCCTGAAAGTATAAACGATATTATTTTTAACGTTATAATATCACATCTTGAAATCCCTTACAAGTCTTAAGAGCATACTTTATCACTAAAATTTTGTCACCACTGATTTCCATTTACATAAAATGATTAAAAGGCTATGTATTTAAGGAGGGATTTGATGATAGAAGGTCTTTTAATTGCAATAGCCATTAGCATGGATAGTTTAAGCGTAGGTATTGCTTATGGTATTAAAAATATTAAAGTCCCTTTACGCTCTTTAATTATACTGGATTGTATATCAGTAATTCTTTTGAGCTTTGGGTTTTTTATGGGAAATCTTTTAACACAGCTAGTACCTGCCTTTGTTACTGAGTTAATAGGAGCAGGAATTTTGGTTATCATTGGTCTTTGGTTCATTACTCAAAGTTGGCTAAATTATAAGTACCCTAAAGAAAAGCTTCCCCAGCCAACTTCTATTGCCGTCATCAGTATTAATTCCTTAGGAATCGCTATTAATATATTACGGGATCCTTCAAAAGCCGACTTAGACATCTCTGGAATAATTGATACAAAGGAAGCGGTTTTATTAGGAATAGCTTTAGCTATCGATTCTTTAGCTATAGGCATTGCAGTTTCTCTTTCCTCTGTTTCTATCATTGTATTTACCTTATTTTTAGTAGCTATAATGAATTTAGTTTTTCTACTGTCAGGTATATTTGTAGGTAAAAACTATATAGCTTCTCGTTTAAAGGAAAAAACATCTTTTATACCAGGTTTTATATTAGTGATCTTAGGCTTAACTCGATTATTATCATAAAGTTTATCAAAATCCCATTATCTTATTAATGGGGTTTTTCTATTTCTATGTCAAATATGGGACATACTATACATGTAATTCTTTATAGATATGTACCTCCAAATTTTAATATATTAAGGGCTACATTTACAGCCCATGCTTTGGTGAAACCGTAGACCGTGTATATTAAAGTTTAACTTTAGAAGCACACATCTATAACTTGAGGTCAAAGTAAACATTTGCTTAAAGTTTATTATAGGAGGCATGGTATATTATGTTCGAGCACTATATTCACGAAATTGTTACTTATGTTATATATACGCTAGAGTTGATAGGGATATTCATCATTACTTATTCAGCTGTAAGAGGATTTATAAAGTACATAGGCGAAAGGTTAAAATTCAACGATACCTGCATCAAAATTGAAATAGCCAAAGGTTTAGCACTGGGTCTTGAATTTAAATTAGGAGGAGAGATCTTAAGAACCATCTTGGTTCGCACCATGGATGAAATCAAAGTGTTAGGAATGATAATAATTTTAAGAGTCGTTTTAACCTTCGTTATTCACTGGGAGATTACCTCCGAAATCCATCAAGAGGAAGAAATTAAAGATTATGTCCGCCAGCAAAGGCGAAAATAATCTTGTTGTTATATTTTCCATAAGGAGGGTATAAAAAGCACAAGTGAAAACAGGAGGTGGTTTTATTGCTTGAAGTAATTTTGGAGCTTATTTTAGATAGTGCTGAAGCTGCTTTTTTAGAAGTAGGTGTTTTTGTAGGTTTTGTCCTATTGTTGTTTGGTTATATCAACTATAAAAAGGCTGGAGATTTTATTGGCTCTATAGAAAGATCTAAAAAGTGGCAGCCTGTATTAGGTGCTTTATTAGGCCTGACACCTGGTTGTGGTGGTGCTATTTTTGTTATGCCGCTATTTTTTAAAGAGGCAGTAACCTTTGGAACAGTTGTGGCTACTTTGGTAGCCACAATGGGAGACTCTGCCTTTGTATTGATTGCTAGTCACCCTACAGCATATATTGTGGTTAGCTTTTTATCTTTTCTCGTTGCAATTATTACTGGTTATATTGTAGATACTACAGATATAGGATCTAATATCTTGTCCAAGTATAAGGCAAGGAAAAAGAGTAAAGAAGAGGTTGACAAATCTCATCAAGATGTGGATCATGCCCTTTTACACTATGAGTGTCAACGTATGTCAGGATGCAAAACTGATTTTATTGAACATATAGGTCACATAGAAGGTGATGAAATCGACTTATTGCTACACCATAAGTTAAAGGGGCATCAAAATCATGATACACTAGGTTATAAATTTACCCATAATAGCTTCTATCTTTACTGGCTTTTACTGTCTGTCGCTCTGCCCTTTAGTATAGCTTTGCTATGGCAAGTGGATATAAATGAATTGTTTATTCCTAATTTAGGACTAGTAATAGGCATCTTAGGAACTATTTTTTCAATTACTATGATGTTGATGAGTAAAAAGTTTTTGGGGGATGATACCCATGAAGAAACAGAACTAAAGATTATGTCCTTAAAAGAAACGATTATTCACAATGCACAGGATACTGCTTTTGTTGTAACCTGGGTGTTTGTTGGATTTTTAGCCTATGAACTTTTAGTACTGGCTATTGGTGGAGGAGATTATGCGGTTGGGGAAAATTTGATTGAAACTACTTTACTAGCCACTGGCATTTTATCAGTTTTTATAGGAGCAGCTATTGGCCTTATTCCAGGCTGTGGTCCTCAAATTATATTTGTGGCATTATTCACTAGAGGTCTAATTCCTTTTGCAGCCCTCTTCGCCAATGCTATTTCTCAAGATGGAGATGCATTGCTGCCTTTAATCGCTATTGATCGCCCCTCTGCCGTTTGGGCCACCATTATTACCACGATTCCAGCACTTATTTTTGGACTTATTCTCTATTGGTTTGAAATCAATACGGCTCTTTGGGCTCTTTTTCATTAAAGACGCTCAACAAACTATAAATATTCAAAAATCAGCAGATTCGCAGATTCAAAGTACAAAAAACAGCAACCATACGTATAAGAATATATGTATGGTTGCTCAATCCTCTTCTTTGTACCTTTTTCATGAAACTAATTATATATGTAAGGATTATCTAGTGCTTCAGTTTCTATTAGTTCCTCTACAATAACTATAGGAAGAGTTAAGTTCTTATCTACTGCTTCATCATAGTAATTAGTAGACTGTAATACCCCTTTTACCTTTACCCAAGTATCCTTTTTAAGTTCCGCTTCCTTATCCCAGTAACAGAGTAAACCTAAGGTTTCTGCATCATCAATGCAACAAGTCACTACCTTCCTAGCCACAATAAATTGATGTTCCCCGTAATGTGCTTTATCATGAATGAAGCCTTCGAATTCAATCTCTCTTCCATGATGTTGATCTAGATAATAAAAAATTTGTGTTAGTGTTTCTATATAGTTTGATGTTTCTATAGAAATCTTTCCTTGTGGGAGAAGATAATTTGTTGTTTGGTTTTCAAAGTTTTGTTGATAGACTTCTCCATAACCAATATCTACATGGTTTTTTTGTGAAAAATCATTGTCTATGCTTTGATTCCCTATGGTAAAAATCAACAAAACAGGAATAACAGCAATACTATAGCCAAGCTTTATTTTGTCTTTCTGAGCAAATACTTTTTTTATCTGAGCTGTTGTTAACATCGCCAATATAAATAAATAAAAAACAACATGCTTTATCATTGTAGAAGGAACATAATGTGCAATTTTATCCGTGCTTAGTAGATAATACATGAAGCAGGTAAAGCCAAATAGTATAAGAAATTCTATTAAACCTTTAATATTTATCTTTTTCATTTTTTAGCCTCTCTTTTATGCATTTATTTTATTTATCTTTCTATATACATATTGTTATAGAAAAAGATATATACTGTATTCTTTCGCAACTTTGCTGCATAATTCCTGCTGACATTAAAAAATTCTATAGATTCATATTTTTTCATGATAAAATAGTATCATACCAAAAAGTATAGTAACTACTTTAAACCACTATAAATTTAGGAGGGATACGATGTTAAAAGTTTTGGCAATTGTAGGTAGTCCTAGAAAAGGGAAAAATAATGATACACTAGTAGAACATATGCTAAAAGGGATTGCAGACTACAAAGAGGTTTCCGCATCTATAGAAAAACTCTATGCAAATAAAATGCAGATAGCATCCTGCACAGCCTGTGAAGGATGCGGAAGAAAAAAAGGATGTGTAATAAAGGATGATATGAATAGCCTTTACACCAAATTTGATGAAGCTGATATTGTTATCATCTCTTCTCCTTTATACTTCTGCAGTGTTAGTTCTCAGCTAAAAGCTATCATTGATCGAAACCAAGCGATATGGTCCAGCAAATACATATTAAATGATTCTTTAATTAACAAAGAAAAGTCTCGTTTAGGCTACTTTATTTGTACCGCTGGTATGCCTGATGAACCCCATCTTTTTGATGCCACCCTACCAGTTATGGAGCTTTTCTTTAAGTCTATTAACACAAGTCATGAAGGAAATCTCTTCGTACCTAATGTAGACCAGCAACCTATTATGGAGGATGAAAAAATGCTACAGGAGGCTTACGCCTTAGGGGCTAAATTAATAGAAAAAGCTGCTACATTATAGTTTATTTAGGCAAAACAAAAGCAAGAGGGGTACTAGCTACGACCTCTTGCTCTTTTATTTATACTTCTAGATGTTCATCCCCTGGCTCCCAATCAATAGGACATAATCCTCCAGATTGTAGGGCTTGTAAAACTCTTAAGGTTTCATCTACGCTTCTTCCAACATTTAGATCATGCACTACTGAATATCTCAAAATCCCTTCAGGATCAATAATAAATAACCCTCTTAAAGCAATACCTTCTTCTTCAATTAGCACCCCATAATCTCTGGCTACTTTTTGTGTCATATCAGATGCCAGTGGAAAAGCTAGTTTTCCTAGTCCACCTTGTTCCTGCACTGTATTAATCCAAGCTTTATGGGAGTGTTCACTGTCTGTGCTTACACCCAAAACTTCAGCATTCAATTTCTTAAAGCCTTCAATTTTTTTGCTAAATCCTGTAATTTCTGTAGGGCAAACAAAGGTGAAGTCTAGAGGATAGAAAAACATCACTAACCACTTACCTGTATATTGATCCAGTGTTACTTTCCCAAACTCTTTTCCTTCTCCATCCACAGTTTTCATTTCAAAATAAGGTGCTTGTACACCTACTAATCTTTCCGCCATTAGAATACCTCCTATACCTAATAAGTTCTTCACTTGAATTTTTATTCTTTTGCTTCTCAATTTATATATTTCCCAAAAAAATGTTTTAAAACACCTAAAGCTTAAATTTGATAATATTTTTTATATGAAATTAAATATCAATAGTCCTTTGTCCATAGATTCATAAATAAAAAGAGATATATTCTTCCACTGAAAGAATACATCTCTTTGACCCTACTATATGGACTTGTTTTTCAATAGTCTCATTCCGTTTAGTATAACAATGATAGAGGCTCCTGTATCAGCAAAAACTGCCATCCATAGATTAGCTCTTCCCATAAAGGTTAAGATTAAAAAAAGCGCTTTCACTACAATAGAAAAAATAATATTTTGCGTAATAATTTTTAAGGTTTTACGGCTTAGCATGACTACATAAGCCAGCTTATTGAGGTCATCCCCCATTAAAGCGATATCTGCGGTTTCTAGTGCAGCATCTGTTCCTGCCGCCCCCATAGCAATTCCTACCGAAGCTGTTGCTAAGGCTGGAGTATCATTTATACCATCTCCTACCATAGCTACTTTATCATACTTCTGAATCAGCTCTTTTACCGCCTCTAACTTATTCTCAGGTAATAGTTCACTTTTAAATTCTTGTATCCCTATGGCTTCTGCTACCGTTTTTGCAGTAGTATGATGATCTCCTGTAAGCATAATAGTACTTTCAATTCCTGCTTCTTTTAAGCCTTCAATAGCGGTCTTACTCATGTCTCGAATTTCGTCTGCTACGGTAATGATACAAATAATATCTGTATCATCCCCCAACAATACGACAGTTTTACCTTCTTTTTGGTAGTCTTCTATCTTCCCTTGAGCTGCCTCTAAACTTATTTTGTTTTCTTGGAATAAACGAGGGTTTCCTAAATAATAGTTTTTACCTTGAACCCTTCCCTTAACCCCTTGACCTATTATAGCTTGGAAATCTTCCAAAGAGACATCCGGTACAATCCCTTTGTATCTGGCCTTTTTCACAATCGCTCTACCTATAGGATGTTCTGAGGCTTTTTCTAAGGTAGCAGCAATTCTTAAAGGTACTTCCCCTTCTTTTTCCCTTAGGATTTCTACGTCTATTACAGAAGGCCTTCCAAGGGTTAATGTACCTGTTTTATCAAAAGCTATAGCCTTAATTCTTCCCGCCTCTTCTAAATGGATGCCTCCCTTGATAAGAATCCCTTGTTTTGAAGCATTACCAATAGCCGATACAATAGAAACTGGTGTGGAAATAACAAGAGCACAGGGACAAGAAATTACTAATAAAATCAATGCCTTCTTAATCCATGGAGCAAAATCTCCTCCCCCTATTAGTGGAGGGATAAAAGCAATGGCAACAGCTAAAAGCACTACAATAGGTGTATAGTACTTGGCAAATTTATCAACAAATTGTTGAGAAGGTGCCTTTTCCGCTTGAGCTTCCTCTACCATATTCATGATTTTAGACAGCGTAGTATCCTCCACTAGTTTTGTCACTTTAATTTCCAGTAACCCTTGTTGATTGATGGTTCCAGCAAAAACTTCACTTCCCATCATTTTTTCTACAGGAATGGATTCCCCTGTAATAGGTGCTTGATTCACGAAGGAATACCCCTGGTTTACAGTACCATCAATTGGTATTCTTTCACCTGGCTTTATAATAACAATATCCCCTATAGATAGTTCTTCTACAGGCACAGTAACTTCTCCACTTGAGGTCTTTAATAATGCTTCATTTGGTGCTAACTCCATCAGCTGCGAGATGGCCCTTCTAGTCTTATCCATAGTGTACACCTGTAGGGTATTTCCTATAGAAAATAGAAACACCACTGCAGCACCTTCACTCCATTCCCCTAGAAAAGCTGCTCCAATAGCTGCCACTAACATAAGAAAATTCATATCTAGGCTCAAGGATTTTACTGCATAAAGTCCACTTTTAGCAATGTGATATCCTCCTGTAACCATAGCTAAAGCAAAAAAGGGAATAGAGGCATCCTTATTGCCAACTGCAAGGGACAGGATTAAGCCTACTAAAGTAAAAATTCCTGAAATAAAGGTTAATAATGTCCTTTTGTTCTGATACCATAAGGTTTCTTGACCTTTTTTTGTATTTTGTCTTCTACCTTCCAACAGTGTCCCTTCATGCCCTGTTTCTTTGATGGCTTGTAGTATCTCATTCTGCTGTTCTTGATGCTTTACATACAATTTCGAAGTAGAAAAATTCAAAATAGCTTCTTGAACCCCTTCTATTTGTAAAACTCTTTTTTCAACCTTACCAGCGCAACTGGGGCAGTCTAGACCCTTTACCATAAAGGTGTCCCGTTTTACTGACAACGCCATTTTTACTGCCTGTAAATTTTCCATTATCTTGTCCCCCTTAAATTAAGCAAACTACTTTATTCTGTACTTAGCTGTGTTGTATGTGATGCAAACCTTCATTGAAAATCTTTTTAATATGTGCATCGTCTAAGGAATAATAGATCACTTTTCCCTCCCGTCTAAATTTTACTAATCTCCTGCTCTTTAATAGTCTTAATTGATGAGATATAGCGGATTGGTTCATATCTAATACTGCTGCAATATCACATACACACATTTCCTTTTGAAATAAAGCAGAAAGAATTTTTATTCTAGTAACATCTCCAAACACTTTGAAAAATTCTGCCATATCATTTAACACAGTATCTTCCAACATTTTTTCTTTTACTTGCTTTACATCCTCTTCATGAATACATTGAACTTCACAGATTTCGATATCTTTTTTCATTTCACTCCCCCTATTACATATGAATATGTGTTCATATGTTCCTTTGTTATTACTTTATCAATATTTTTATATCAAGTCAATAGCTATTTAAAATAAATCTTTAAAAATAGAACACTTTTTAAAGTGTTCTACATTTTTTAGATTCCATGCACAAGAAAACCCAGCAAACACAACGCATATAGAAATACGTAAGAATACTGGGTTTTTAAAATCCACCTACTTCATTGTGCCATTTTCTATTAATTCATCTACAGGTACTTCCATTTTATCTGCAGCAATGTCAATGCCTTCTTGAATTTCTGCAGTTTGGTTTTGTGCATCTAGCCCTGTAATCCATACAGATCTGCCTTGATGCAGTACCTCAATATGGCTAGGAGATTTTACGATCTCCTGTGCTCTTTTAAAATTCAAAGCTTATCACTCCTTTTTTTTATTCATTGCTACTATTGTGCCTCATTGTTCTTTTCTTTATGACATCTATTTTTTCATAGAGTTCTTAAAAATTTCAAAAGTTTTTAAATATCCTAATAAGTTTTAAGGCAAACTAATAGCATGACGCATATAGGAATTATCATGAGTATTTTTTAAAGATCATACTTTAAGTGAATATTTTAGGAGGTACATAGAATGGATGTTTTTGAAATTAAAAATAAAGTTTACTGGTCAGGCGTACTTGATCCAGATTTAGAAACCTTCGACATTATCATGAAAACCCCTTACGGTTCCACATATAACGCTTACTTTATTGATGATGAAAAAAAGGTTTTAATCGATACTGTAAAGGCCAATTTTAAAAAGGAGTATTTAGAAAAACTCAAAACCTTAACAAATATTGAAGAAATCGATTATGTTGTTATTCAACATACAGAACCTGATCATGCCGGCAGTTTAAAATATATTTTAGAAATAAACCCCCATGTAGAAGTTTTTTGTACAAAAGCAGCCAGTATCTTTCTTCAAGAACAAATTAACAAAGAGTTTAAATGTCATGTGATAAAAGATGGGGAGGTATTAGACATCGGTAGCAGAAAATTAACCTTTATTACTGCTCCCTTCTTGCATTGGTCTGATACAATGTTTACCTATAGTGCCTCTGATAACATTTTATTTTCCTGTGATTGTTTTGGTTCACATTATGCCGCCATCGACCCTAATACTATTCACAAAGCAGAATATAATGATGCTCTACAACATTATTATAAGTGTATTATGGAACCTTTTGCCCAGCACGTTTTAAATGCTTATGGGAAAATAAGAGATTTATCTATTGATACGATCCTTACCTCTCATGGTCCTATTTTAAGTGAAAATCCACAGGTAGTGATAAAAAAATATGTAGACTGGTCTACCGAGGATATGAAAACAAGAAATCAAAAACAAGTTGCTGTTTTTTATCTTTCAGCCTACAGAAACACCGAAATTATGGCCGAAAAAATCAAAGAGGGCTTAGAAGCAGCAGGAGTCAACGTAGCCTTCATTGATGCTGAAAAAGAAAGTATCGAGAAAATTCATTATTTTGTCAATACATCAAAAGGTATTCTTTTAGGTTCTCCTACGATTAATAAGACCATGGTAAAACCTATGTGGGATCTTTTATCTCTTATTGATCCTATGGCCAATATGGGTAAAGTAGCAGGGGTTTTCGGCTCCTATGGATGGAGTGGCGAAGGCTTAAACATGGCCCATGCACTATTAAAACAAATGGCCTTTAAACTGCCTTTTGAACCCCTAAGTAAGAAATTCACGCCCTCTGAAGAAACCCTACAACAATGCTTTGAGTTGGGTAAGAACTTTGCTGAAAAGATTTAAAAAAAGAAAGCCCTATCAAAGGATAGCGGCTTTCTTAAAGCATTATTTATATGCAGGGAGATTCAGCAGTTTATCTACCGTTACAAATTCATAACCTTGAGCTCTTAGTGTGTGAATCAATTCAGGTAGTACTGCCACTGTTGCAGCACGGCTTTCTCCATCCCCTCCAGCATCATGAAAAAGTAAAATGCCACCTTGCCTTACATCTGGAAGGGTATTGATCAATATTTTATCTATGTTTTGATCTCTCCAGTCTACTGAATCAACAGACCAGTTAATTACTTTATAATCTAAATCCCTTAATCCTTCTATGACCTGAGGAGCAACTGCTCCATAGGGTGGACGCATTAAGGCTGTTCTCAAACCGATGGTCTGATAAATGATATCCTCTGTTGTCTGCATCTCAGTTGCTAAACGGTTTTCGGTTACTCTTCGAAGGTCTGGATGAATCCATGTATGATTGCCAACTACGTGACCCTCTGAAACCATACGTCTTAATATTTCTGGGTGTTTTTCAACTTTGCTTCCCAATACAAAAAAAGTAGCTGGAACATTATGCTGCTTTAGCACCTGTAGTACTTGATTCGTATACTTTTCATTTGGGCCATCATCAAAAGTTAAAGCTATTTTATTGGTACTGGCAGACCCTCTCAAGTAAAAGGTCTCTGGATAAGTTCTAGCTAGTTGAGCTGTGGAATGTTGAAAATCTGGCTCTGGCTGCGGAGTTGTTTTAGGCACCTTTAAGCTTTGTCCCACGTACAACATATTCCAATTTTCCAAACCGTTGGCTTCAGCTAGTTCAGCCATAGATACACCTAGTGTTTGAGCTATTCTATATAGGGTATCTCCTCTTTGCACAACATAAACCTCTTCTGATAAATTAGTCATTACATTGCTGCCTTGTGACGGAATCTGTAGTTTTTCTCCTGGAAAAATTCTATTCCAATCCCCTAGACCATTTTCCTGTGCAATCGCCTCCATAGACACACCTAGTTTCTGTGATATCCTATATAAGGTATCTCCTTGTTGCACAATGTATGCATTTTGCATCTCTTTTTTGGGCACAATCAACACTTGTCCTACAGAAATCTGATTAGGATTTCTTAGATAGCCATTTTTCTGTATTAATTCTTCCACAGTAATTCCATGTTTTTCAGCAATAAGAAATAACGTTTCTCCGCTAGATACTCTGTGTACCTGAGCCGCTTCAGCAAAAGAGGGTATCCATACCAACACCGCCATCATCACGATTGCGAAGCGCAATATTTTTTTCATAGACAGTAAACTCCTTCCTAAATTGTAGTATATCTAAGTTTACATAATCTATGATACGATAATCCCTATCACTTATCCACAAGTAAATACTGGTATTCCTATCCATAAAAAAATATGCCCTACTTTCATATGAATGTAGTTTTATAAAATATTGGTTAATTTAAATTCTCCCTTACCTATCACATGTTCTATCAAAAGTTCAAGTTCCGCAATCCCACCTAAGGCTAATGCTCGCTCTTCAATTGTTACATACTTCTCCACTTTTGCTAATACAATATCTATAACATCAATTTCATAGTGCTCTAAAAATGTTTGCCACATGCTTCTTGTCTCATGCCACTGCTCTACAACCTTTTCCATGTGCATTTGACCTTCTTCCCAGCTTTCTTCCTGAACAGCTGCCTCCAATTTTTGTATCATATCCGTTAGTTCTTTTGCACTTCTTTCTATATACTGATTCAAAACTAAAGAAGAAGTGAAGAATACAACTAATATCAATACTGTTGCAACTACCACCTTCATGAATTGACCTCCCCACTAGGATGATTTTTCTTTTTCCTGAGCATAAAACAGCTTCTCCGAAGATAAAAATCCAAAGAAAACATTCTCTATATTATCGATATTATTATTTTTTAATTGATTCATAAGCCATGATCTATCAAATCCTGTTTTTTGAAGGTTCTTTTCAATAATTTTACCATCTATAATCAAAGTAATGGGCAGCTCCTCCGGCTGTACTGGTATACCCATATCGCTGGTAATTACATTTCTTTTTTCTGCCTTAGGTATAATAGTGATTTGACCATTGGTTTCCAGTATTGCAAATTCTACATCACTTAAATTTGGATAATTTTTAGATCGCAACTGCTCTAAAAGATCATTTATATTAATTCTTAACCTTCTTACTTCTGATTGGACAATGTTTCCTTTATCTATAAGAAGGCTTGGCTTCCCGCATACGATTTCTCGAAAAGTTTCGCTCTTTAAAGATAAGTAAGATACAAGTACCTGTGCCGATAGTAGTGTCATTATAGGAATTACTCCATTAAGTAAAGGGACCCCCGCATTTTCCATAGGCGTTGCAGCTAAATCTGCAATCATTATAGTGATCACCAATTCAAAAGGTTGCATCTCTGCAATTTGCCTTTTTCCCATCATCCTCATAACAACAACCACTAAAGCATATAATATCAATGCCCTAGTAAATACAATAAGCATTCCATTCCACCCCTGTCTAAATTTTGTCTTATGTAGTGAAATAAAAACCACCTTATATATTATTGCCATCTCTTCCATGTTATATAAATTAACTTCTATGCTGAAATTGTAGTTAAAGTAGTTTTGAGTATTTTATATGAATAACGTCTATACTATACATTAAAAAATATGTGCTCTAAACAATATGAAAAAACTATGCTATAATATATTTAATATTGTTATTTTACGGAGGATCAGTATGGACTTTGAATTAATTTTTAAAGCTTTAGGTGAAGGGACTAGAATTAAAATTATTAAAATATTATCTTTGAAACCTATGTACGTATGTGAGCTGGAAGGCATCTTAGGTATTAGTCAACCACGTATATCTCAACACTTAAAAATATTAAAACATGCCTCTTTGGTTGAGGTTGAAAAAGAAGGGCAACGAGCTATTTACTCTCTTAATAAAAAACTCATCGAAACAGTTTCCAATGAATTTATAAAGTTTTTAGACAAACCACTTGAAGAGTTAGAAGAGTTCGATAAGGAGTATCAAAAAATGCAAGTAGTAAGCGAGGATCTTAATATAGCTATTTGTAAAAGCTGTAGTCATAAAAACAAGTAAGGTAATTCTAATAAACTCAGGGTGATGAAACATCACCCTGAGTTTATTAGAATTTATTGAATCTGTACTAAGCATTACTTTAATCTTTCACGTGAAACATTTACTACTGTTTGTTCCCTAAGATCTTTAGAACATTCTCTGTCTGTAGTGCCACACCAATGTGAAGACAATCTTCATCTATATCAAACAAATTACTATGTCCAGGATGTACAATGCCTCTCTTTGCATTTCCACAACCTAATCTATAAAAAGCTCCTGGAGCCTTTTCTAAAAAATATGCAAAGTCCTCTACTCCCAAACTAGGAGATTTTATTGCCTTTACATTTTCTGTACCTAATAACTTTCTCCCATTTTCCTCAACAATTCTAACGATATTGTCATCATTAATCAAAGCAGTATATCCTTCCTCTCTCATCAATTCACCTTTTGCCCCCATTGCTGTTGATACTTGCTCTGTAATCTCTCTTATTTTATTAATCACTTTGTCTCTAGTCTCAGGATTTAAAGTTCTAACAGTTCCTACCATTTCCACTTTATTTGCGACGATATTCCCCTGGGTTCCTCCTTGAATCCTTCCAATTGTGACCACAGCCGAATCTCTAGGGTCTATGTTTCTACTAATAATCGTCTGTAGCGCAACAATAACTTGTCCTGCCACTGCGATAGCATCGATTCCTTCATGTGGATAAGCTCCATGAGTACTTGCCCCGTAAATAGTAATTTTTATGCTATCAGAAGATGCATTCATTTGACCATACCGAACTCCGATCTGACCCACTGGTATCTCAGGAGTCACATGCAACCCCAAAACAGCATCCACTTTAGGATTTTCCATCACTCCTGCTTCAATCATTGGCTTTGCCCCACCTACGGTTTCTTCCGCCGGTTGAAAAAATAATTTTACTGTGCCTACTATTTTTTCTTCCATTTCCTTAAGAACTTTTGCTGTTCCTAGTAAAATCGCCATATGGGCGTCATGTCCACAGGCATGCATACTTCCTAATACCTTTGATTTGTAAGATGCATCCTTCTTGTCCTCTATAGGCAGAGCGTCCATATCTGCTCTTATTGCCACAGTCTTTCCCGGAATCTTCCCTCCTATTATACCCAAAACAGCAGTGTTAGCTACCCCAGTGATAGTATCAATCCCCATCTCTTTAAGGTATTTTACAATTCTTTTATGGGTTCTAAACTCTGCCGTACTCAACTCTGGATTTTTATGAAAATCTCTCCGAACTTTAACCAACCAATCTTTTAGCCCCTCTGCTTTTTCAGTTATTGAAGATTCTATCATCATGTTATTGTGGCCACCTCCTTCATATATAGTTTTCCTTCAGTTGCCTTTAATATAGCCTTAACGCCTAAAGGCAAGGTAATCATAGGGGAACAATGTCCCGCTTTTAGATTGTAAATAGTAGGTTTGCCATAGGGCAGAATAATTTCCTCAAATACCTCCATTAAATTTAAACTTTTCTCACCCTCAGGTGCTTCACAGTCTTTAAAATCTCCTAATAATATCCCAGATACCTCATGAAATTTTCCTGCTAAAGCCAGCTGTGTTAACATACGATCTACTCTATAAGGCGCTTCTCCTACGTCTTCTATAAACAATAGCTTTCCTTTAGTATTGATTTCATAAGGTGTACCCATAGTAGCAGTGATTAAAGCTAAGTTACCTCCAACGATTTCTCCCTCAGCTTCTCCCTTTACTAGGCATTTTATTTTTGTTGATATAGGATTTTCAATTACTTCTATAGGCTTAGGGTTCATAACCGCCGTTAAGAAAGATTTTATTGTAAAATCTTCTATATTCCCCGCAAAATCTGAAGCCGCCATTGGACCATGAAAGGTTACTAAGTCGCATTTTTGGTTCATAGCTAAATGTAGTGCAGTGATATCGCTATAGCCTACAAAAACCTTAGGATTGTTTTTTATGGTTTTGAGATCTAACTTATCTAGTAGTTTTGTTGTACCATATCCTCCTCTTAGGCAAATGATACCCTTTATGGTCTTATCCCAAAACATGTGATTAATATCTTCTGCCCTTAGATCATCTTTCCCTGCTAGATAGCCATGTTCTGCATAACAACTCTTTCCGATTCTTACTTTATAGCCTAATGCAGTCAGTTTTTTCTTTGCTAACGTTATTTTCTCTTTCGTCGATGGGCTGGCAGGCGCAATGATCCCTATTGTATCTTCAGGTTTTAATGCTTTTGGTTTTATCATATTTTTCTCCCATCCCTTCTTTTTATTCTTTAAAAACGCTAATAACCAATTTGTGTGAAGATGTGTTCTTGAGTCTTTGACAAATTTATCATAATAAGGACTATTAAATAGTCCTTATTATATCATCCTTCTATTAAGCAAACATCATTCTCACTACAATAACAGTCGTTATAAGACCTACCACATCTGCAATAAGCCCCGCAGGCAAAGCATGTCTCGTCTTCTTAATAGCTATCGAACCAAAGTACACTGCTAAAACATAGAAGGTTGTTTCAGTAGAACCATGCATCACCGAAGCCATTCTACCCACTAGGGAATCTGGTCCGTGGGTAGTGATTAATTCGCTCATAATTCCTTGGGCTCCACCGCCGGATAAAGGTCTCATCATCGCCATTGGCAACACTTCTCCCGGCATACCGATCAAACTTGTAATAGGACTTACAAGGTTCACTAATAAATCCATAGCTCCTGAAGCTCTAAATATACCTATCGCTACCAACATGGCTACTAAATAGGGGATAATTCTAATAGCCGTATGAAAACCTTCTTTTGCCCCATCCGTAAAGGCCTCATATACTTTTACCTTTTTTAAAAAACCATAAGCCGGTATTATCAGTAAAATAAAAGGTATAGCAAACTTTGATATGGTATCAAGAATAGTAATAAACATACTTCACACCTCCTATTGATTATTTGCTTCTTCTGCCTTTATTTGAAACATCGGCAGTTTTTGTAGCAACTTCACCGCTATAACCGCTGCAATTGTTGAAGCTGCTGTTGCTATAATCGTTGGCCCAATAATCTCTGTTGCACTTGCTGAGTCAGCAGCTGCTCGGATAGCTATAACAGTTGCAGGAATTATTGTTACAGATGAAGTATTAATCGCTAAAAAGGTACACATTGCATTACTGGCTGTATCTTTATGAGGATTTATTTCTTGAAGTTCTTGCATTGCTTTTAATCCTAATGGTGTTGCAGCATTTCCTAATCCTAAAATATTTGCCGCTATATTCATAACCATTGCCCCCATTGCTGGGTGATCCTCTGGCACATCTGGAAATAACGGCACCATTATAAATCTTAATCCTTTAGCAATTGTTTTAATAAGTCCAGATACCTCTGCAATTTTCATGACTCCAAGCCATAAAGCCATAACCGCAATTAATCCTAAAGATATATCCACTGCTGTTTTCGCACTATTAATAGCTGCATCTGTGACAGCTTCAATATTTCCAGTAAAGGCTCCCACAATAATGCCTACCGCAATGAACAAAAACCAAATAACATTAATCATATTCCCTTTCCTCCTTACTTTTTAGACTATTACACGAAATTCCTATTTTTCACCTCCTCGTAGAAAGTGCGCAATGCTATTTATACAATGTTGAAAAATTTATCTGTTTTAATAATAAATATTTTGGTTTTAGTAAAAAAAGTACTTAAAAACAATATCAATCTACTTTACCTGCTTTGAAACCATTTGAACACCTGATAGTTAACTTATATGGTTTTAATAAAAAGACCTAGGGCACAGGTGTACACGTGAGGCTTATGTAAACGTAGAGGAGCCTAAAAATATTGCAAATAAAAAGAGCTCGCTTTGTAGACCTTCAAACATTGGATTTTTGTCTAATATTTGAAGTGCAACTTTGCGTAGCTCTTTTTCTTATATAATATTTTTAAATGATAAAACCTTGGGAGTTTTCCCAAATCCTAGCCCAGTACTTTCTGCTAATCTTATTTTATCCTCCTGAAAGATAGCACCCTCCCTTTAAGTATCAATTTTGAATAAATCCCTACTATTTTTTTAAATAAGAGGGAATAATTTCTCTGTCCAATAAATGGTCATAGCTTTCTCTTTCTACGATAAGTTCTGGATGCTCTTTATTAATTAAGACTACTGCTGGTCTAGGTAATCTATTATAATTACTAGCCATAGAGAAGTTGTACGCACCAGTACTTAGCACAGCTAAAATATCTCCAGCTTCTAATGGAGGTGTATCTAAGTCCCAGATAAGAATATCTCCTGACTCACAGCACTTTCCAGCAATAGTAACGGTAGTACTAAGTTCCTCATTCATCTTATTTGCTACTAGAGCATCATATTTTGCTTTATACAGAGCAGGTCTTGGATTATCTGGAAGTCCTCCATCTATGCTGGCATAGGTGCGAATATTAGGAATTTCCTTAATACTGCCGATGGTGTATAAAGTGACCCCAGCCTCCCCTACAATCCATCTGCCAGGTTCAATAATGATGGTTGGCAAATCCAAATTATGTTTACAGCACTGGATTTCTACTGCCTCCATAATGGCATCTGTAAAATAATGCAAAGGCTGTGGATGATCTTCAGAGGTGTACCGGATACCAAATCCTCCACCAGCATTTAATTCTTTCGTGATAAAGCCTAACCCTTCTTTTAAATCTTTCATTAACTTTGCAATTACCTCAATACCCGCCTTATAAATATGATTTTCAAACAACTGAGAGCCTAAGTGGAAATGAAATCCCATTAATTCAATATTCTCGGAATCCATCACTCTTGCAACTACGTCATTAATCTTCTCAGGCTCAAGAGGGATTCCGAACTTAGAATCTTTTTGTCCTGTAACAATATATTCATGAGTTTCTCCCTTAATTCCTGGGGTAACTCTGAAAAGAATTTTCATTTTTTTATTTTGTTGTTTTGTAATCTCTTCCAATAGGTCTAACTCATAAATATTATCAACAATAATTCTTCCAACATCATTTATCACAGCTAATTCAAGCTCTTCCCATGACTTGTTGTTGCCGTGAAACATTATATTTTCTGTAGGAAAGCCTGCTTTTATAGCAGTATATAGCTCTCCACCAGACACTACATCTAAGCCTAAGCCTTCACTTTCTATGATTTTACACATTGCCATAGTAAGAAACGCTTTACTAGCATAAGCAGCTTTAACATTTTTATATTTATTCAAAAAGTTTTCTCTTATTTCCCCACATCGTTCCCGTATCATTTCTTCTGAAACTACATATAAAGGGGTACCAAATTCTTCTGCTAACGCCACCGTATCACACCCGGCAAAGGTAAAGTGATTTTCATAGTTTACATTTTCCATAGTTATCGCCATCTCCTCTAGCTTTGTGAATTTTCCATAATAAATATATTCAATAATTATATCAGTTTAACAGTGAATTCGTCTAGTTAAAGCTGAATAAAGTTTGTTATATCTGCAAATCTTTATAGTATTTATTATAAGTAATTTATCTTAATATGCTATAATTGATTTTGTTGAATATATTTTTTATAGGAGGGATTTTTTTGACAGTATTAAAAGCCATTATACTAGGAGTTATACAAGGATTGACGGAATTTCTGCCTGTTAGCAGTTCTGGTCACTTAGCAGTAGCTCAAAGTTTATTAAATGTTCCCGAAGACAGGATATTGTTTTTATCCGTCATGCTGCACTTCGGTACCTTAATTTCTATTTTCTTTATATATGCAGGAGATATTCTTATAATTTGCAGAGAATTTGTTTTGATGTTTTTTGACTTATTCAGAGGAAAAGGCTTCAATCTAAATAATGAACATAGAAAGTTAGGGGTTTTTATCATCGTAGCTACCATTCCTACAGGTCTTATGGGAATATTTTTGGGAGATATTTTTGAGAGCTTCTTTACTTCTCAATTGATTATTGGTGTATCTCTGATTATTACTGGTACCCTCTTATGGACAGCTGAAAAAATTCACGTTGGTAAAAGAACGATTCGGCAAATGCACTGGTTTGATGCTCTTATTGTAGGAATTTTTCAAGGTTTCGCCATTACACCTGGGATCTCTCGTTCGGGTTCTACCATTGTAGGTTCTTTGTTCAGAGGTTTTAATAAAGAATTGGCTACCAAATTCGCATTTTTGATTTCTATTCCACCAATATTAGGCGCCACTCTTTTAGAAGCAAAGGATGCCTTAACAATGGGCACTGGTGATATTACTTTTTCTATTATTTTAGCGGGAATTTTGGCAGCATTTTTATCAGGAATTTTCGCTATAAGAACCTTGATTAACTTCATTAAAAGAGAAAAACTGTATTATTTTTCTTTCTATACCTGGACGGTTGGAAGTATCCTTGTACTCCTTCATTTTATCTACTAAAGGCAAAACAGCACCCAACATATCGGCTGATATGCTGGGTGTTGTTTTGCTGATTTTAAACAATTTTTACTTTGTATTCCTTCATCCAAATATTGATTTGTATTAAATGTGCTAGGAGTTGAGGTCCAGTCATAAGCTGGCCAAACCAAGGCTTCCCAAAAGCAGCTCCACCTGTTTCTACAATTTCTGCAACTCTTTCTACGTCAATGATTTGAAGTATAGGAGAAGTAGTATCTTGTAAAATGTTTTTCATCTGCATTTGTACCATCTTTAAATAGGCTGGATGATGGGTTTTGGGATAAGGGCTTTTTTTCCTTTCTAGCACTTCTGTTGGTAAAATTCCCTTTAACGCCTTTCTTAACAGTCCCTTTTCCTGCTTATTATGATACTTCATTTCCCATGGAACATTCCACAGATACTCTACAATTCTATAATCCGCATAGGGAACCCTTACCTCTAAACTATTTGCCATACTCATACGGTCTTTTCTATTTAATAATGTGATCATAAACCATTTTAGATTAAGATAAAATAACTCCCTCATTCTATGGGCTTCAGGAGATTCCCCATCAAGCTTTGGAACTTCCTTAATTGTTTCTTCATACTTAGCTGCTACATAGCCCTCTAAGTCTATATTACTAAAAGCTTTGGAAAGAATACCTTTTCGTTCTTGAGTAGATTTTGCCCATGGAAATGTATTAGCAGCGATATCCTCAGCCCTTGTAAACCATGGATATCCTCCAAAGATCTCGTCAGCACATTCCCCTGATAAAGCTACAGTAGCTTTTTTTCTTACTTCATTACAAAATAGATAAAGAGAAGAATCTACATCCGCCATACCAGGCAAGTCGCTGGCTTTCACAGCATCTTCTAATGCTTTGAATAACTGAGGCGTATCTATAACAATGTTATGATGTTTAGATCCTATAAAATTTTTCATGACTTGTATATACATTCCATCAGAATTTGGCTGATATTCATTAGCCTTAAAATATAATGCATTGTCCACATAGTCAATGGAATAAGTGTCTAATTGTCCTCTACCATCCCTTCTGAAGGCATTGGCTGCTACAGAAGATATAGCACTGGAATCTACCCCCCCAGATAAAAAGGTGCAGACAGGCACATCAGATACCAATTGTCTTTCTATAGCATCTACAATCAAACCTCTTACATGTTCTACTGTAGTATTAAAATCTTCTTTATGCTCTTTACTCTCTAATTGCCAATATCTTTTTAGTTTATAGCCATCTTGATCATAGAGCAGCCAATATGCTGGAGGTATCTCATGAATATTTTTATAAATACCATTTCCAGGAGATCTTGCAGGTCCTAAGCCAAATATTTCTGCTAGTCCTTCCTCACCAATGGCAGGTTCTACTAAGGGATGAGCCAAAAGTGCCTTTATTTCTGATGCAAACATAAAATGACTGCCTACTTTTGTATAAAATAAAGGCTTTACTCCAAGAGGATCTCTTGCCATAAATAAAGTCTTTTTGCTGTTATCCCATATACCAAAGGCATAAATACCATTAAGCTTCTTAACACAATCTACTCCCCATTCTATATAGGAAATCAATAATACTTCTGTATCGGAGTAAGCATGAAAATGATGGCCTTTTTCTTGTAATTCTTTTCTTAGCTCTTCTGTATTATACAGCTCTCCATTATAGATGATCGTATAAGTATTTTCCCCTAACTGTCTCGTCATAGGCTGACGTCCTCCCTCAGGGTCCACCACCACTAAACGACGGTGCCCAAAAAGAACATTTTTTTCTCTATATATTCCATTATCATCGGGACCTCTTCTATTCAATTTGCTTACCATAGTTTCAATAATGCTGTTTTTTTCCATGATGTTTTCTTCTAAGTTAATCCATCCAACAATACCGCACATAACTTTCAACTCCTTTAATGGTCTATAAGAATTAGTGTTATATATCATCATATGAAAAAAGATAAAAATGATGTTTGTCCTTTCCAAAGTGTTTCCGCCTAGGTTAAGACAACAAAAAATCCCCTCTATTGTTTATAAAAAATAGAGGGGATTTTTATTGCCTTGCTTTAAGTATGACTGCAACATTTTTTTAGTTGTTTTCTCAGCGCCAAAATTTTTTCACTTGTTTCTATAAAAAAGGGTACTTTATCTACTCCATTAAAATAATTCCTAAAGCTTCATAGGTTTGCCACTCTATGTAAGGATTTTTAGGTATATTATGTTCCTGCTGGAATTTGTATATAGCCTGTTCCATCATAGGCCCATATTTTCCATCTAGATAATCTGTATTGTAATAACCTAATGCTCTAAGTCTTCTTTGAACCTCCATAACATCAGACCCAAAATCCCCTGGCTTAATGGTTTGAAGTCCATAACCAAAAGGCCCATGAAGGCCATTTACTATGGCTACTGGGGTACCATGCTTCACATATTTGTATAAATCTTCTACATCCCTATTGTTCATCCGTATACATCCAGCAGAAGCATTATAACCTATGCTATTGGGTTTGTTTGTTCCATGTATTCCGAATCTACCCCAGGGTACATTCAGTCCCACCCATCTGGTGCCAAATCCACCGCCCCATTTTGCTTTGCTAACTACTTTCCAAGATCCTAAGGGAGACGGGCTTCCAGGTTTGCCACTAGCAATAGGGTATTTTTTTATTAATTCATTTCCATTCAATAGATATAAGGTTTTTTCAGAGATATCTACTAATATTTTTAGATCATCATAATCAGGATTTTCTTCTATCATTCTGTTTTCCCATTGAATGTATTCGTTATAGTATTCTCCTACATATTTATCAGATAAAGTCATAAAACTTAATAATCTATTCAATCCTTCTCCTCGATGGAGCACAACGAAACTTCCTACCTTTAGAGCTGCTAACAATATCACCACAATTACCATCAATACTTTTTTGCGCACCTTCACTCCCCCTAAATACATAGTTCTCTCCCTATAATTATGAAGGGGTTTAAGAAATTATCATTGTTTGTTATGATAAAGATATTTTTTTATGCTCTAAGCTATGAAGGTTCTGTATAGTGTCTATTATTTTTACTTCTATTTTCTCGTTATGATAAGTCTCTATCTGATTCGTTTGCTACTCTAAAATAGTTAAGGTGAGATACAAATTATTATTTGATGTTGTAGGGGCGACCTGTGGTCGCCTAGACAATGTGTACTACTTTAATCCTCATACCATTTCAAAAAAACTATTCCAGAAAATATTATTGATAACAGCATTAGAGATATCCCTATAATAACTGGTACATATGTCCATGCTGTAGTCAATTCATTAGATACTGTCCAACTGCTTGCTCCTCTCGGTCTGGACAATACCCTTGATATATCTCTTCCTTTCGATAATCCAATATATACGCTTAGACTCCCACCCCAAAATAAAGAACCAATTAATATTAAAGCTTTTTTTAACTTTGGAATATCTTCTCCAAAAAAATCTCTAAACATAGATTATACCCCCTGTTAATTATCTAGTATCGTCACAATATTCATCTGTGATGACTAATAAGGAGAGTGCGTATCAATTCATCCTTGTACCTTATTAAGTAGTATTCATTGACAAGGTTATAGTTAAGTTATTAGTTTAATCAAAATAGAACAATTCTTCAAACTTCTTATCTAATGCAATGCAAAGGATTAGTGCTAATTTTGCAGTGGGATTAAACTGCCCTTTTTCAATAGAACTTATAGTTTGGCGAGAAGCTCCTACTAAATTAGCCAATTCTTCCTGAGTTAAGTTCATTTCTACCCTTGCAACCTTTAAGCGATTTCTTAATATTAACTCTCCATATTTACCCATGACTAATAAACCCCGTATTGACTTAGCAACGATGCAAGTGCTAACCCTAATCCTATGATACTAAAAACTCCACCCATTAAGTACGTCTTTTTATCTGGTATCTTAGCATATTGGTAAAATGAAGTTGCACCAATCTGAGCCATTAAAATCATGAGGAGGTCACTAGCAGACTCATTATGGATACTTCGCCAAATAATAAGAAATATCATAACCGCTGATACACCTATCCAGCCAGCATGAAAAGCCTTAGTCTTAACGTGTTCTTCCCGTTCATCTTTTTTCTCATATTGTGCTTTTTTCAAAATATCATCTTTTTTCATTCTCCTACCTCCTTGAAAATATGATATAAAGAGTATAGCATTATCCAACTTCCACGTAAAGTTTTATTGTCATAACGTAAAGTTTTATTTGCACAACAATAAGGATGTTTTTAAATTTACCACTTCGTCTGCCGAGTAAGGTGTATAATATTTTATGTAATACTTTCATCCAAAGTAGACTAAGTCACCCTACCTTATTAGACTTAGACGATAAATACTTACAAATCTTTCCCTTATTATACTATTAAATTTGTGCTTCTGTAGCATATTATAGTTAAAGAACAAAAAAATAGACTGCTTTTCCTCAGCAATCATTTTATCTATATTCACAGAAATTTATCTCCTATTTCCAAGGGGTAGGGGGTTCCCCAAAGGGTGTTCTTCCTAATATATACCCCAGTTGTATTCGGTCCTATTTTCCCATATTTTTCTTTATTACTTAACAAAATTTCTGCCTAATATTTGCATATATTATTAGTATTTTTTATAATTTTAATGCCATAGAAATAATATAGTTTAACTTTGTCTCAGCCAAAGTATGCTATATGGTTTACTTTTGAAACAAATTTTTAACCAGGCAGTTTCCATACAATATGTTCAAAATAAAATAAATAAGCCACATTGCTATTTAAAACAATGTGACTCATTTATCATAAAAGTTCTACTTTTACTTATTAGTTAATCAGCTTGGCTCTTATTAATAGGTTTCTAATTGCTGTTAAAGATTCTGCATGGGTTAAGGTTCCCTTAGGGTCTAATATCCCATTACCTTTACCTTTAAAGATGTCCGCATTCACAGTTCTTTGCACATGAGCTGCAGCCCAACTAGATACTTCTTTGCTATCCCTAAAGGTAGATAGTTTATTTCCCTTGCTTTCTGGAATTTTGGCTATATCCATTGCTTTAGCATACATGGTCATTGCCTCTTCTCTTGTGATGGTTGCATCTGGTCTGAAGGTTCCATTAGGATATCCCCCAATAATGCCCCAGTCATTTGCTATCAGAATGCTTGTAAATTGCTTGCTTTTATTAATATCTGTGAACTTATTCTCTATAGATAAACCTTCCCTATATAGACCTAACGCTCTTACGATATAATCTGCAAACTCTGCTCTTGTCACTTCTTTATTGGCTTCAAAATTCTTATAATCTACAAGAACTAGTCTCGATGCCATATCATTTACATGATTTTCTGACCAATGTCCTATCACAGTGTCAACTACTGTTGGATTTGAAATAACGGAGTAGGTTGAATTGGTTAGAGAGTTAATCTTTGCATACCAGTTACCATCTTTCTCAAATACTTCTGTTGGTACATGAACGTAGGAACCATCTTTATTAAATACAACGCCAGTTGTAATTTTACTTGGGTCTATCCCTGTTTGTATTTCCATAATACGCTCTGAATAATTATTAAATCTACTTATTACTCGTTCTTGTACTGTTCCATCTGCAGCAGTTGTTTTTGCTGTGATTGTAAACTCTACAGGTTCAAATATAAGCTCATGTCCTAATGATTTTACATTAGCGGTTAGTTTCTCAGTTTCCTTAGCATCTAGTTTACTAATACTTACTTCAACTTCTATGGATTTTAGGTTGTCTAAATTGACACCCATGGATTGAGCAATCATTTCAATTGTAAAATTTTTTGCTACTATTCTATACTCAACCTTTTCTTCTCTTACTGATACATTAAAATCATTATCTTCTAGCTTTTTAACAATGTCACCTGTTAATGCTACTTTCACTGTGTCGCCTGTATTCATAACAGGAATAATTAATTCATTGTTACTCTTGCTTGTTTTTATAGCATCTTCAATGCGTTTATCCATCTGTGCTGAGTCAATAACTAGCTTAACTTCTGTTTTACCATCTACTTTTGCTATAGTCTCCGTGCCTGTTTTTTCAACTTCCCCGTTAATAATTACTTCAATAGCGCTAGGTGCTAATACTGGAGTTGGCGCAGAAACACCGCTGCCTCCACCTGACCCCCCACCACTATTACTTGATGGAACTTGACTCCATCTAGCAAACAGTGTAGTATCTACAGTTATGACATCCAAGTTGAAATCCCACTGATTTGTTAAACTGCTATCTGTATACCATCCACCAAAGATATATCCTGTTTTTGTTGGGTCTACCGGTGCTATGATTTTTCCCATATAGTTTATTGTTTGGCTATCTACAGGACTACCACCTTGGCTATCAAATGCTACTGTATATTCATTAATATCCCATTTAGCATATAGGGTTATGTCTGTTGTTACTACATCTGTAGAGAAGTTCCATTGGTTTAAGTATAAAGCATCTTTGTACCAACCACCAAAAGTATATCCTTCCTTTGTTGGTGCTATAGGTGCAGATATAAGGTTATCATAATTTACCGATACATCATCTACTGGGCTACCTCCTTGAGAATCAAAGGTTACAGTATACTGATTGATGTCCCATCTACCATAGATTGTTGTATCCTCTGTAATAGGCATGCTATCAAAATCAAAGGCTGTTGCAAAATCACTATCGGTATACCACCCCGCAAAAGTATGTCCTATCTTTGTTGGGGAAACTGGTATTGTAACTCTTCCCATGTAATCTATTGTTTGTGAAGCTACTGGACTGCCACCATCTACATTAAAGCTTGCTATATACTGATTTATACTCCATTTTGCATATAATGTGATGTTTCCAGTTACTGCATCTGCAGCAAAGTTCCATTGGTTTAAGTATAAAGCATCTTTGTACCAACCACCAAAAGTATATCCTTCCTTTGTTGGTGCTATAGGTGCAGATATAAGGTTATCATAATTTACCGATACATCACCTACTGGGCTACCTCCTTGAGAATCAAAGGTTACAGTATACTGATTCATGTCCCATTTACCATAGATTGTTGTATCCTCTGTAATAGGCATGCTATCAAAATCAAAGGCTGTTGCAAAATCACTATCGGTATACCACCCCCCAAAGGTATGTCCTATCTTCGTTGGGGAAACTGGTATTGTAACTCTTCCCATGTAATCTATTAGTTGAGGCGCCACTGGGCTTCCACCATCTACATCAAAGCTTACAACGTATTGGTTATCTACCCACAAAGCATATAAGGTTATATCTTCATCAATAGCATAAATATCACCTTCTCTATAGGATACTACTGTGGCATCACTACTTGTTCCCCAACCTAAAAATATATATCCTTCTCGATTAGGAGCTATACCTTGTAATATCAAATCTACGCCATTAATTTTACTTTGACTATCAATATTTCCTATTCCACCATTAGCATCATAGTCTACTCTCCAAAAATGCACTGTTTCTTCAGCTGCTGCTGTTCCACTATCACTTTGCCATATAGTATCATGCCCTGCATCTCCATACTCCACAAAATACCCTCTTGCACGATATTGTAAATTCATATCAGCACGATTTTGATGATGAGTGTAGAAGTTAGGTGTGTCATTCCATAGAGAACTCCCATCAACCGTAGCTAAAAATGCTTCATACCCATATACTAAATTATTAGCACTGTTATTAGGTTCATTATTTGACCATGGGCTATAATCATAAACAATTTCTGCATTTGACAAAGTATCATTCCGTCTCACTTTGTCATAAAATACTGACCCTCTTGGACCTTGGACTGCATCATATTCAGGACCACTTGCCCAATACCAAAAGTTCTTACTATCGTATCTGCCAGATATTATGGCTGCATTAGGAGTGTTGATATTATCTAATCTTGCTCTTGTTCCTCCGAACCACCCTGTCGAGCCATTTGAAATAGTATATAAAAAATTATTTTCTTCTTCACTTGTAACAGTTGCAAGATACCCTGATTGCCCTAAAAATGTTTTGGATTGTGCCTCGTTATAAGCTTTAATCCAACTCCAATCAGGGTCTTTTGGCTCACCTGTAAATTTTACATATTCATAGTAATGACCTGTGTCTGATGAATAGAACACAACATTTTTAATAGGTTTATCATAAAGGATTATTTGTATTTTGTTTATATTATTCTGATTGTCTGTTGAAAAAATTACTTCCCTTAAGAATGCCTCTACTTGTTGAGATGTTGTTCCTTGCGGTAAATTGCTAATTCTAATAGTCGAACCATTATCTAGGTGGCTTGGTATATCAAAATCAGTATGCCCTGTAGGTAGTATGATTCTATCATTTGGACTTACAGCACTGGTAAAGCTAATTTGTATCCCGCGAACATTAGAGCCTTCTACTGTTAAATTAGGAAAGGAATACTCGTATTCATTACTACTAAATATTTCTCCTAGTTGAATGGACAGTGGTTCTTTTTCCACCCACTTAGCATATAGTGTTTTATGCATTGGATTTTCACTACCATAATCATCAAAGGGGGTTGTATAATCTTTATCTATGTACCATCCTATGAAATTGTGTCCTGTCCTGGTAGTTGAAGGGATTACTACAGCTTCACTTTTTTCTAAAGTCAATGGTAGAATTTCTGTCCCCCCCATTGTGTCAAAGGTTATGGTATATTTCTGTGGATTTGTATTTGGAAAATAGTATTGATACATTTCACTTATTTCTGTAGGCGTTAAGGCTCTTCCGTATACTATCATATCATCCATATACCCTGTAAATATTCCTGGACTATATTCAGTTTTGTGAGCAGAACCTATGTACCAATGAGCATACCAGCTTTCGTTGTTAATATCAATACTATCTGACAAAGGATGTTTTTTACTGACTTCGAGATTCCCATTGATATATAACTTCAGGTTTTTTCCATCCCAAATATATGTGAATAGATACCATTCATTTAGTTCTATTTGTGAGTCTGACTGTATTTCTTCCTGTGCAAATCCTGCAATGATTCTATTATCACTTGCTCTATACCTTAAATAGAAATCAGATTCTTGGAAAGTTAAGAATTCCCATATGCCTTGATTCTTATCTTCCGTTAGTTTAGCTAAGATAGAAACTGTTAGTTGGTTATTCTGGTCTAGAAGGGATAAATTATATGGTTCCTCCGAAAACAACATAGCACTCCCATTAAAGTATGCACTATATGAACCTTCTTTAAAGTGGTCATTACTAAACTGTATTCCACCACTGTCTCCGTAAATATTCATTAAAAGATTTTCTACATCTTCTGATATATTGTGTTCATATCTCCAACGCAATGCGTAGTCTGATACTGGATGGTTGTCCCCAGTTTTAGCAACAAACATAGTATGAAAAGAATTGTTATCTACTACTTTTACAACACAGGTATCAGAAAAACTTCCTTCTTCTGTAGAAACTGTTATTAAGGCTTGTCCTTCAGATTGAGCTGTAACTACCCCTTGGGCAGATACTTCTACAATATCTGGATTGGATGTTTCCCATAGTACATTTCTATTAGTGGCTTCCTCAGGTAATACAGCAACTTCCAATACTTGGGTTTCTCCTACCATAAGCGAAATGTTGTTTTGATTCAACATTACCCCTGTAACAGAAATTATTTCTTTTGATATTGGAGTTTCCAGTCCATTATCTCCATAAACTTGTTGAGTCACTGTAGTTTCTTTTAATCCCTCATTCACAGTATCCTCCTTAGCAATAGTGGTATCTTCTCCCACTTCTGCATAAATAGGAGTGATGAAAGCTAAAGTTATCATTATCACTGATAATAATAAGGCTATTCCTTTGTCTCTTTTTTTCACCTAGGTATTCCCCCTTTGTCATTTTTGGAATGCGGAGTTAATGTTCCCTGATTATACTTTGTCTTATCGTCAAATATTTAGATAATGTTATTACCAATTTGATAGTACATTAGCATATATAAGAACGGCATAATTGTACTGTGATATGTAAGGATTTTAATTTAATCCTTTCGATAAATTTTTCTATATTTTTACTTATTTAGACAATTATATCATTAATAGAAAACCAAGCCTAGTAGTACAACCTTAAAAAAAACTAAAATTTTCTTAAGGTTAAAAATTTTGCATAACTAAAATAAAGCAGATTACCTTTTTAGCAATCTACTTTGTCCCTATTACTCATACTATTCTTTATTGTTTTCTCTCATAGTTCTTTACTAACCTCCATTTCTCTAAGGGGTAGGGGGTTACCCCAAGAGTGTTCTTCTCGGCAGGTAAACCAGGGTACATTCAGTCCCACCCATCTGGTGCCAAATCCACCGCCCCATTTTGCTTTGCTAACTACTTTCCAAGATCCTAAGGGAGACGGGCTTCCAGGTTTGCCACTAGCAATAGGGTATTTTTTTATTAATTCATTTCCATTCAATAGATATAAGGTTTTTTCAGAGATATCTACTAATATTTTTAGATCATCATAATCAGGATTTTCTTCTATCATTCTGTTTTCCCATTGAATGTACTCATTATAGTATTCTCCTACATATTTATCAGATAAAGTCATAAAACTTAATAATCTATTCAATCCTTCTCCTCGATGGAGCACAACGAAACTTCCTACCTTTAGAGCTGCTAACAATATCACCACAATTACCATCAATACTTTTTTGCGCACCTTCACTCCCCCTAAATACATAGTTCTCTCCCTATAATTATGAAGGGGGTTAAGAAATTATCATTGTTTGTTATGATAAAGATATTTTTTTATGCTTTAAGCTATGAAGGTTCTATATAGTGCCTATTATTTTTACTTCTATTTTCCCCTTATGATAAGTCTCCATCTGATTCGTTTGCTACTCTAAAATAGTTAAGGTGAGATACAAATTATTATTTGATGTTGTAGGGGCGACCTGTGGTCGCCTGTTGCTTGTTGCCTATCACATTTTAAATCTAATCGATTTTTAATAGATGCTGGGACTTAACAATTAATTTTATTTCTTCACAATTTATAAATTATGTTCATTTATCCCAACCCAGTATTATATTTATAACCTTCGTTAATCTTCATCATCAAATCTAATCCATTTTTCATTCATATAGATATCAATACTATTATCATTTACAACTTGATATTCATACCCACTGCCAAAGTTAGATTGATTATCTTTAGTAGGTTTTTGAAACGGTTCTACTGTTGAAGTTATTTTACCATCCATGACCCCGCATCTTGCACTAATATCGCTTTCTTTTCCAGTGTCTAAGTACAACATGCCCCTAACCCTTACCATCGGTATTAAATCGCCTAATTCCCTCTCTATGTTTTGATTTTGAATTAAAGCTTCAATATAAGGTAGAAAATCCAGTAGTCCTTTTCTTATTTCATAAACGCCATAATATGGTTGCTCTATATACCATTTTGAATTTTCATTATAAACAAATGATGTATATAGCCTGTCTTCTTTGGAATAGAAATTAATGGTGTAGTATTCGCTTATAATTGGTCTTTCGTGTGTTGTAATTATTCTTGTAGGCTTAGCATTTGAAAAGCAATTTAATATTTCCAGAATTTCTTTATCATCTATATACTTTTCCATGATATGTTCTTTCTTGATTTCCACAGCATAAATTTCATTTACTATGGGTAGTTCAATAGGTTTAGCTAATGGGAAAAAATTTATATAAAGAATTAATGCACTAATAATCATAGCAGAAGTAAATATAGCTATAAACATTATTATTTTCTTCAAAATTCAAACCTCCGTTTTGATAAAAGATAAATAGTATTTAATTTACAATTATCTACTTGATATGTCCTAATCAGCATCTATATAAGTTATTAAAATCTTTTTATTAGTACTCTTATTGATCTGTATTTTGTACTTAAATACACTGATTTTTTCACTTATTTTTGCACCCATTTTTTGAAACTTGTTAACAATGTGTTTTAACAGTGTGATAAATTTATTACATAAAAAAGAGTGCAAATTTTAATGCAACTTTTGTTCTGCACCTCTGAAGCAAGCCATTATTTTTTTAGTAATCTTTTTTTATCTCCCATGATTTATAATCATGATACTTTCTTCATCATTATATAGTTCATAATAAAAGGTCTGATTATACCATCGATGATTCCATATGTCTGATTCAGTATGGCCCTCAGCAATTTGTAGCTGCAGCTCCTCTTGAATTTTTATGGTATTTCTATAACCATCAGTAGTATATATTTTTTCTAATTGTAAAGAGTCCATATCAAAATAAGCTTGCCATTTTTCAGGTATATGAATCCGCACCTTAAACTGATTATGATTTCTACCATAGTCTATCAATTCTAGGCTTACGTTGACAAGTACTTCCCCGTCCTCTCCTGTTGTTATATTTATACTGCTATTATCAAAGTTACAATCCACAGCCGCTAAATTACTTTGTGCAAGAGCATGATAAGTACTCCTAGCAAGGTGGATACTTTGCCCCATCAAAGGCATAATCATCACAATAAGGATTAAAAAAATAAAGAATTTACTTTTCTCAGCAAACCTTGACAGACTAATTATTTTTACAAAACTGTAAATAAACAGGATTAAAATAGGTAATCCTGATAAGTATAGGGTTCCACCGTTTTGAAATGAGATAGGTGGAATGATATACTGCATCACAGAGTAGGAGTTGTGAGGTAGTCTATGGATTAATAATAAACCTAAAAACAAGATGCCTAGATATTTTAAAAGCTCTATATCTAACGCTCTTTTTTCCTCCAGAGAGGATGATGGTCTAATAAAATCTATAATAAGATATAGAATAAATGCATTCATTAGTAATGGAAATGGGTCTACACCAAGACCTGCATTACCACCAAAAAGATTAGGAATCATCCAGTTGCTTGTCGGCTGATATTGATAGATGGTTATATAGTGAAAAGGTAACCCAAATTCATATCTTAACATTCCTCCTGGAGTCATTTCAAAAGCTCTGCCAGGCAGAAGGATTGTTAAAGTCATCGCAATAAGCATACTGATACCATAATAAAGCTTTTTTGATATGCGCATAGTATTTTCTCTCCTCTATATGTATATACGTAGAATTTTTGTGTTTTTACCTGTTTTTTACAGTCGTCTTGATTTTTACTTTCTGTTTTCTGTAACTAAAACAGCTAAGGTTATATATATTAACTTCAAACCTAACCTATGCTCATAATAAGAAGATCCATTCATTTGTTTTTTCTTCATATTTCAGGAATGCTACCTACAACAGATGTGGAGCCTGTTTCGGGATAATAAGAAACATGATTTTTATAAAGAGTATAAATTTCGTTAGAAGTTGCAATGACGGTCCCATCTGTAAACATCAAAGCCAGCTCTGTCATTTCTTTGTTGATAAGGATTGTGCCTATTACATCCATATCGGGAAAACTGGCATTTTGATAATATCGCAGCCTCTGTATATTTTGCTCATCACCCCACCGAATGCCTGCTTGCATACCTTCTCTTCCTGTTTTTTCATAGGATAGGATATGAAATTTTCCACTAAATGAATCGTCATCACGAAAGAGATAGTTACTTTTTTCTCCATCTATGAAAACAGTTGTTTTATCAGTTATAACTCCATTTTCGTATATATTTGCAGATATTTCTTGCTTTATATTTTTGTTAAATGGAATTATAGAAAGCATCCAAAACCCAATAAGTAAAGCCATAACCACTTTCACAATCGTTTTATATTTCTCTTTCATCCTCTTATACCTCCAAATATTAATAATATTTGCTACGTATTATCTATCTGTGACGACTAAAAAAGATATTGTATAACATCAAATTTCCCTAATTACTTTACATGGATTTCCTGCAGCAACTACATTGCTAGGAATATCTTTAGTCACAACACTCCCCGCTCCTATAGTTACGTTATCGCCTATCTTTACTCCTGGGCATATTATTGTTCCACCACCAACCCACACGTTGTTCCCTATAATTATTGCTTTAGCAAATTCTTTCAAATCAATGGTTGCTCCCATTGCAATAAGGATATCTAATCCCAGTAATCCATTAATCTCACCTACTGGGTCGATTATGCCAAAATCTACTTTTGCCTCCACTACTGTGAATTGCCTATTTCTATTTCATCTTTATTATTGGCTATTTGCATTTATCTTGTGCCTTTTCAAACAGATGATGCGATGCAAAAAATTCTTTTATTCTCCTCACACATTCAAGGTATCATGTCTTAAAACAAAGACCCTAAATAGTTGTTTTATAGATATATATCAGAAAACTCAACATTCGTAATATGTACAAGACGGTTGTTCAATAAATCTATCATTTGCTTCTCATCTTGTTCTTCAGCCACTTCCTTACTAGGTAATTGAAGAGTAAAAGTACTTCCCCTACCTACCTCGCTTTCGACTGATATGCTGCCATCTAACGCTTCAATAAAATTCTTTACTAGTGATAAGCCTATGCCTGTACCTTCCGCCTGTCTTGATAAAGAACTGTCTACTTGTCCAAAACGTTCAAAGATTACATCTATCTTATCCCGTGGAATACCTATTCCGTTATCCTCTATGTCAATCCTAATATTGTCTTTTATAGAACTTAAGCTTACCTTAATAGATTTGTCTTTTGGTGTAAATTTGATAGCGTTTGAAAGGAGGTTTAAAATTATACGCTCATATTTCTCATCATCAATTCCTATTATTTTTTTCTCTAAGGAAGATATAAATGTTACTTCAACTCCCTTTAAGGAGGCGTATTGATAAATAGATTCAGTAATAATTTTTGTAAGAAAAACTATATCAATATTTTTTTTATTTATCTTCATATGACCTGAATTGGCACGGGTGATATCAAGGAGATTATTAACAAGCCTTAATTGCCTGAAAGTGTTCTGTCTTATAGTTCTTATATACTTCTTAACCTTATCCGACATTTCTTCAGAATACATATGGTTTAGAGCCTGAACAGCTGTATTAATGACATTAATGGGAGTCCTGAGTTCATGTGATATTAGAGACAAAAACTCATCTTTCATATTTATTGCTTTTTCAAGTGCTTCTCTTTTCTCACTTTCAGCCTGTATCATAAGCTGTTGCTGCCTTCTCAACACTTCTTCTGTTTTTATTCTGTTCATTGCAATTGAAACCTGTGTAGAAGTTGCCTTCATAAGAGCAATTTCATCTTCATTGAAAGCATCTTTTGATTTTGTACCAAATGAAAGAGTGCCAATAACTGTATTTTTTCCCATCAGAGGATGACAAACATACGCCTTGATTCCTAGGGATTTTATAAGATTTGTCCTCTGGTCAGGTGTTTCTTGGACTCTCTCAGCCACGATTCTTTTTCCATCTCGTGCCACACATCCACAGATTGCAACACCGTAATCAAGCCATTCAATTTTGTCAATCAGCTCTTCCTGGATTCCTGCATAAGAATTAAGATGAAGTTTCATTCTTTCTTCATCAATAAGATAATTAAAGAAGACGTCACACTTAAGAAATTTCATAACTTGAACACAGAGTTCCTCTACTATCTCTTGAGGATGGGTACTGGCAAGAAGCTTTTCTGTAATTTCATAAAGAATTTCTGCCTTTTCTTTATCCCATTTAATTCTATCTTCTGACTGTTTTTGCTCAATTAGGTCAGCCGCTTGTCTTGCTAACACGTCCAAGAGCCTTAAATCCCCCTCTAATGGCTGATGAGGTTGGCTCCAGTGAGTAGATATCATGCCTAGCATCCTGCCATTACGAGAGTAGAGAGGAGTGGATTGAACAGCATGAATACCTGTTTGTAGGTATATACAAAGGTCTTGTGTTTCCTGCATGAAGTCGCACTCCTTCACGTCTGACACAATAATCCGATATCCCTTACGTAAAGCTTCGCCGCAAGTAGAACCTGCTTCATCAACAGGTACCCATTTCCAAAACTTAGCAGCTTTTTCATTAAACCCTCGAAAAGCCAACAGTTGGAGCTTTCGGGTATTGTCATGTGCGGTATGGAGCATCTGTATGCTAGCATATTCTGAGTGCATTATTTGCATTGCACCATCTATAATCTTTTCAAATAATATTTGAATATTATTTTCTACTATCAATTCAGTGCTTATATTTTGTAGAAGTTTAGTATTCTTCAACTCCACTTCCAGTTCTATTCTTTTCTCTTTTAATCCTTCATCCAGAATGTTAGCTTCCATGTTTTGTTTTTTCACCCCTATTGTCCTTAAAGATTTTGATTATACTGCTTTATTTCTATATCTAGCCCTTTATCCCTGCAATATTTTGAAACAATTATATTCATACCGCAAAAACTAGAAAAGGGATGTCGATATATACATCCTCTTTTAGTTAGCTTTTAAATTTTTTTCTGTTTTTCCAAGGGGTGGGGGGTTATCCTAAAGGGTATTCTTCTTGGAGGTTCCCCCACTGTGGTTTTAGTGAGAAATTTCTATGTTTTTCTAGTTTATTTCTTCGGAAATTGTTATTTATTGTCTTATTTTATATTTTTATTATTGGTTAGTTGTGTTTATCTTATGTCCTCTCAAATAGATAAGATGTACCTTCCTAGTTGTTTTTAGTTGCATATTTCCATATCAATTGTCATACCTGTTTTTAGCTCCCCTATATTAGTCATTTTTTGTCTCAAGTAATCATAGGCATGCTTTCCAGTACAATGACATGTATAGTACTTCTCAGTGCCATTGGAACTTAAATTTCTTTCTAATTTTTCTAAAAATCCTTGGTTTTCTGGGTTTTTGATTTTCATTCCCATTAAGTGAAATCCACCTATTACAGTTTTGATATTAGCATCCGTTAATTCCTTAGCCCTATTGATTATATTTATTATGCCTTTATGGGCACATCCACATATTAAATTATAGGTGTTATTTTCCTTAACCAAAAGGTTGATTTCATGGTTGAAATCATCTTGTATAACAGCACCAGTTTCATTTTTTTTATACAACTTGTTGTTTCCTAACGGTAAAAGTTTGCTCTCAGTAATATCACTAAATAAAGTCAATTCATCATCAATATTTAAAGTTCCATCAATTTTTATAAACCTTTCGTTATTCCTTAACACTTTCTTTAGCCCTATGTTATAGTTAATAAGTCCAAACAGTTTTATAATGTGACTATTAAAAGCTTCTTTACCTATGTAAACCTTTGCTCTATTGTTAATCTTTAGGAAGTCCTCTAACCCACCACCATGGTCATAATGCCCGTGGGATATTATTGCTACATCAATTTCTTCTAGGTTTACACCCATTTTCCTAGCATTATCTATAAAATAGTGGTTTGCTCCTGTATCAAATAGTATTTTATGTTTTATTGTTTCGATATACAAAGAAAGACCATGCTTGCACTTATAATCTTTTGAAGTAGTTCTGTTTTCTAACAAGGTTACTATTTTCATTTTCATCCCCCTTACTAAACAATAATACAGCCAATTTATCTATTACTGGTAAAAAAAGAAATTCAGAATTAGCTTTGTTATGTGCAGCAAACTCAATGATTGTTATCCCGAGAGAATCGAGGGATCTATTTGAAAGCTTTAACAATCAATATTCTTCACCATACTCTGGATGACAACCACACTAAACATTAGCCACTTTGAAATCACGTATTTTCTATCTGTGACGACTAAAAAAGATATTGTATAACATCCAATTTCCCTAATTACTTTACATGGATTTCCTGCAGCAACTACATTGCTAGGAATATCTTTAGTCACAACACTCCCCGCTCCTATAGTTACGTTATCACCTATCTTTACTCCTGGGCATATTATTGTTCCACCACCAACCCACACGTTGTTTCCTATAATTATTGCTTTAGCAAATTCTTTCCCAGTAAGCCTTTCCATAGGATTCACTGGATGGGCAGCAGTATATATATGAACATTTGGTGCTAAAAGTACATTGTTGCCAATCTGTACCTTGTTAACGTCAAGTATAATGCACCCATAATTAGCATAAAAATTTTCTCCTACCTCAATATTATAGCCGTAATCACAATAAAATGGTGCTTCAATATGAAAAGAGCCTTTTGCTATAATTAGTTCTTTTAGAATTTTCTTTCTTTTTTCTTTATCACTAGGTCTTGTATGGTTAAATTCAAAGATTAGATTCTTTGCATAATCTCTTTCTCTTACCAAACTTTCATCACCAGCGTTATAATAATCACCTGATAACATTTTTTCTTTTTCACTTTTCATTATATTCTTCTCCTCTGTCTTTTGAGTAATAGCATCTCTCCACTCAAACACACGAATATAAACCCAATATTTAAAAAGGATGATGCTTCACCCTTTGTCTATTAACATATTTTAAATTCTTTCAAATCAATGGTTGCTCCCATTGCAATAAGGATATCTAATCCCAGTAATCCATTAATCTCACCTGCTGGGTCGATTATGCCAAAATCTACTTTTGCCTCCACTACTGTGAATTTGCCTATTTCTATTTCATCTATTTTTTTAGTAAAAGAATGATGCTCACTACCTCCAACACCTATGAATGTTACGATTTCATCATCTTCTTCTGGATAAATCTCTAAGTCATATACTGCGTCAGGTGAAATAATTGATACAGCAGCGCCAGTATCAACTACGATATTGTCAATAATTTTTATTTGTCCCTTGTAAGAGATTTTTACAGATGTATACAGTAGTCCATCCCTATATATTATTTTCATTATGCTAGTCCCCTAAATCCTCTGATGTTTTTGACCTTAATAATAATTTTTTCATTTTTTGTATGATATACTAAATCATCTGACTTTCCATTCACTAACAATTTCGTTACTTCTTTAGGGTCATTGATAGGTTTTACTACTGCCACATCATCTATATATCGTATGTCATCTTCCATATAATAATTCAGTACCTTGAGTAGCACAAATTGATTTGGATATAACTCCCGTACTTCTTGCCATTTCATAGTTTTCCCTCCCAATAAACAGCATGTTTTATTACTATTATTATACCATATCAACTTAATCCCTTAAATTATTTATCTTAGACAATAAAACAGATTACCTTTTTATTAGTAACCTGTTGTCTCAATATCAATCTATATGTATTTATCTTTTCCTCCATAACTTCTTTATCCTTGATTTTCAAGGGGTATGGGGTTATCCTAAAGAGTATTCTTCTTGGAGGTTACCCCACTGTGGATTTAGTGACAAACTTCTATATTTTTCTAGTTTATTTCCTCGGAAATTGTTATTTATTGTTTTATTTTACATTTTTATTATTAGCTATTTGTATTTATCTTATGTTGTCTCAAATAGGTAATGCGAATCAACTACTATAAAAATTTTTTTGAATAATAAAAGTTAATTACTGATTTTTGATGATAAAAATTTTCTTCTTTGATAATAATGTGCTCCTATCATTAAAATAATACTGACTAATACAAGTATAATACTTATTGCATTACTCTTATGGAAAAATTGTAGTAAAGACACTAATATAAAAACTACGCCTTGGACTATTCTAATCAAATGCACATGATTAATTAGTCGTTTTTCATCAAGTATAATAAATTTTTTTGAGTAAGTTTCGACTATACCTTCATCAAATGATTCATCACCATAATATGAAATTAATCCCCATATTATAGACATTATTCCAACTCCTAGTGCTGACCAGCCTACAGACATACTCCTCTTCCTTTCATAAAAAAATTCAAAATATAGATGCAAAATTGCTAGTTCATATTTTTCATCAACTACTTAATACGTGAGTACTATCTCTGCATTTCAAACATAAGTTCAAAAGAATCTGCTACCCCGTATCCAGACACAGGAGGAGCAAATATTTGCAATAATCTCCAACCTTCTGCTGCATGACGCTCAACTATCTTATGATAATCTTCTATGGGTTTTCTTCCTGACAAGTAATCCCTAGTATATTTAGTCCTATCTTTCTATATTTTTTCTCATTATTTGGCGATTTCTCTACTAAATATTTATATATTGTTAAAAGCTTCTATAATTTCATGCCCTTAAAATAATTACCTAGTATTTTGTTGCAATATAAGGGAGCTGTGTATTATTTAAAAACATCCTTATACTCCATAATGAATTACATATTTGTTTTCAGAAATTGCCTTTCGCAGCAATATCATTAAATCAACTAATTCTTTTGATGTTTTAGAACGCCTATCGGTTGATACAATGTTATAGAAAGCCTCTAATGACTCTGGTGGAATAAGAGTAACTCCCCACCTTGCAAGTGCAAAATTTGGTCTACTATAACTATGAAAATAAGTTTTAATTAAAACCAGTTTTTTCCACCAATCACCCAAAATATCATCATCAATGGCAACACAATTATATTTTTGCGGTTCATATTTAGAGGAGTAATCTTTATCAATTTCAAATTCATCTATAATACCGAATTCAGCAATACAAGCCATGTTATCAACAACTTTCTTTGTAAATATAATTCTTGATACGTCATATGCACCTACTATGTCTTAAAAACATAATGTAAAGTGAATGCTTAACTACAAATTACATATTTTTCTTATTTTTTCCTATAAATTGAATTAAAAAAATTCCTATCCCAAAGGTTTCCCCGGTATGATTTGCGAATTTCATCCAAATTCTTGTGATTGTTATAACTATAAAAAATATCATTGATAGTGCTAAACCTACTTGAATATGCTCCATAAACTATCCCCTACAAGCAGTCAATAATTGAAATCTTATAAATCTTTATTCTTATTAGGGTGTATATATTGTTGATGTATATTAATTCTTTACTTCATAGTATACCATAAATTTATGGCATTTAACGAAATCGGAAAAGGGTTCAATATAATAGCATATCAAGCTTTTTGATACCTAAAGAAAATAGAACTAAATCTCCTTTGAAGTCTAGTTCTATTGGTTGGTTATATAGTAATATTACAATTTAATGGCCTTTATTGAAGCAGACATAATGTATTCTCCAACTTTTAAATTATGTGCCCATTTCTCAGCATATTCCTTCGATACCTCTTTAGTTTCAATATTTATATTGCTAAATCCAGCTCTCTCTAAATATATTTTTAGTTCTTCAACTGAAGAAGCTCCAGTAACTCAGCCACAATAAAGTTTTTCATCTTGCTTCATTTCTTCTGTCAGCTCTTTAATTAGGACTACATCAGAAATAGCAACTCTACCACCCTTTTTCAATACCCTATATGCCTCATTATATACCCTTTGTTTTTTAGGAGACAAGTTTATTACACAATTTGAGATAATTACATCTGCTGTGTTATCCGCTACCGGAAGATTTTCAATTTCACCTAACCTGAAATCTACATTCGTATATCTATGTCTCTTAGATAAAACTCTTGATTTACTTATCATTCCTGGAGTCATATCTACCCCAATTACATATCCCTTTGAACCTACCTTTTTTGATGCCAAGAAACAATCAAATCCTCCTCCGCTTCCAAGGTCAATGACTATTTCACCTTCTTTTATCTCTGCAATTAGTTGAGGATTTCCACAACCTAACCCCATGTTAGCACCTTCTGGCACATTTAATATTTCTTCATCAGAATACCCTATTTTATTTCATATTTCCTTTGCAGAATTTTCAATCTTAATGCTACCGCTACAACATCCTTCATCATTTACCTTGCCATCAGCTATTTTACCATAACTTTCACGAACAGTATTCCTAACATCAGTTTTATTTGTATCATCCATATATACTACTCCTATCGTTTTATAGTTATTTGTCAGAGTAAACATTACCTTTTTAAAATCATCATAGGACAGTCCTCTATTTTTATATTTTTTATGTTATGCTAAATTTTTTTTTCTGTCAACAGTAGGACGCTAACCATTCTAATACATCATACTACAATGTTACCCCTAAAAAGGAGTACATATAATCCATAGTTTCAATATAAACATATAGTGATCTAGACCATAGCAGCATCTTTTCAAATCTATTAAAATTTATGAAGGATTTTTTTAATATCCTGTCGAAATCTCTGTAGAAACATATTCCTAGACTATTTGTTCAATTTTAAACAATTTTGTTTTTCAGAGTTTTCATTTATCATTGCAAGTTTACCAACATGCTTTGCATTATATAACTCTTCTAGCCCATAAAATAAAAAATATCTAGCAACGCTTAAAATTTAAACCTCCATTGCCTCCTGCTAGATAAATATTTTTTACAAAGCTTTTATTTTATGGGATAAAATATAAAATGTAATACAATCAACACATCAATCTATTATTGGAGGTATTTAAACTTGTTAAAGTTGAAAATGAACTTAAAACTAAAGCTTATTCTACTAGTTTTGCTTGTGCTGATTCCCTTAATTACATTACAACTACTAAGAATTAATAGTCAGTATAAAGAAAGTATAGAGCAAGAATTAAAATCCAGCATAAATTTTGCACAAACTATAAACCTAACCTTTATGAACTATCTTGAAGAGAATTGGGCACAGCAATATGCAATAGGAGTAGCTATACTGTCAAATCCTGAGTGGACAAGTAAAGAAATTGAAAGCTATATAAACAATGTATTTTCAGAAAAAAAAGCTTTTAGAAGATACTCTTGGATTAGCCCTGAAGGTACTGTCCTTGCCAGCTCTAATGATGCTTTAAATAATGTAAATGTGCAGGGAATGGAGTTTTATAAGCGTATTATTAATGGAGAGGAACGAATAGTATCGAATTTAGGAAGAAGTATTTTAGGTGATGAACTCACCATTCACATATCTAGAGGTATTTATATTGAAGGAGAACTAAAGGGGCTTTTAGTTGCAATTATGGATTTAGATAAGTTTAGTGATATTTTCGACTTTCAATTCGTCAGTGAATCAGCGAGGCTTGGGCTAATTGATAGTGCCGGCAAAATAGTCTATGAACATAATTATCATGACATGCCCTTTAATGAAAGAATAATTGACTATGATTCTCCTGCATTTAGAGCTCTTCAAGGAAAAGTTGTGACATATAGTACTGACTCTTACCAGTTCACGGGAACAGATTCTCTAGGGGTAGCTTATCCTATTGAAGAGATTGGGTGGGTAAGTTATTATAATGTGCCAACAAGCGAGGTGCTAGGTAAGTTGCTGAAAAGTGCTAAGAGAGATATTGTTATTCTTCTTTTTACATCTATCCTATCGCTTTTACTAGCTACCATGTTAGGTAATAGGTATGTGGACTCCATAATAAAACTAAAAGATGCTGCTGAGGAGGTTTCTAAGGGGAACCTTAAAATAAAAACAACGTTTGCTGGAAAAGATGAAATAGCTGCAACTAGTGAAGCATTTAACCGGATGACAGAAGAAATAAACCATCAAATTTCTCAAAGAGATGAGGTTGCTAGACTAAAGACTCAGTTTTTTTCAACAGTATCCCATGAACTTAAAACCCCGATTAATATTATTCTAGGAGCTATTCAACTTATGGAGAGCATGGAGGATTTTAATAAAGCATCTATATCCAAATACATTAATATGCAAAAACAGAATAGCTATAGACTTCTAAGGTTGATAAATAATCTTATAGATATAAGCAAAATTGAAGGAAATCAATTTGTTTTTAATCCAATAAATTGTGATATAGTAAAATTAGTGGAAGATATATCCACATCTGTTGTGGAATATACAAAACTTAAAAATATTGAGTTGATATTTGATACTGATGTTGAAGAAAAAATAATGGCTACTGATCCCGATAAAGTTGAAAGGATAATCTTAAATCTCATCTCAAATGCAATTAAATTTACTCCATCTGGAGGAAAGATAGAAGTAACCTTAAGTGACAAAGAAACTCATGTAGAAATTTCTATCAAAGATACTGGTATAGGAATTCCTGAAAATATGCAGCAGCTGATTTTCCAATATTTCACTCAAGTTGATAACTCCTTATGTAGACAAACTGAAGGTAGTGGAATTGGTCTTTCTCTTGTAAAATCTCTTATAGATATGCATCAAGGAAGCATTAAAGTAAATAGCGTACTAGGAGAAGGTAGCGAGTTTATTATAGATTTACCTGTAGTTTTGCTAGATTCTATTGCTCAAGCTTCAGATGAAACAACATTTGTTAATATAGAAAGAATTAACATTGAGTTTTCAGATATATACTTATAAATATCTCTACCACAAACAATAGTACTAATACTAGTAGCGTATTACTTCTAAAAGAGTTCTTTTAGGGCTCTTTTTTTACTCCTCTGTACTTGCTTTTCTGTACTTTAAGGGAGTAGAAGATCAGCCCGCTGTAGATTTAGTGGCAAATTTCTGTATTTTTCTAGTTTATTTCCTCGGAAATTGTTACTTATTGTTTTATTTTATATTTTGATTATTGGCTACTTGTATTTATCTTATGTCTTCTCAAATAGACGATGCGGCTTAAGGCTTAATTTAAACTTTTTTTCATATTTTATAAAATATGTTTACCAATCTAGTTATTATCATTTTTAATAATTTCTTTATGACTCTTATAAGCAGCTAAAAAAGCTAAAACTCCCACACTTCCAGTAAAAATAGCAAGCCCACTTAGTCCATCCATTGATAATCTTGATAAAGCCAATAGTGTTAATGCAAAACCCAAAATTATTTGGATATTTCTATCCTTCTCTAATTTCTTTTTCATAGAACCACCTCACCTGAATTTATTCCACATAATTCTACGAACACATAATTAATTAATTTATTCGTGCTACGCCTTTTTCATCCATTATGCCATATCATCATCCCAAATAGACCATGCTGCTTCTATCAAGTTTTTATCTATATCTTTAAATAAGAAATATTTTGCTTGTCCCTCACCCCGTACAATAATATCTGTTACTTCCACGCCTTTATTCTTTAAAGTTTTATGTGTATAATCGATATCTCTACAGTTAATAGCAAACCTCTGAAAGGATTGTCCATGTCTTAAAAAATGTCCGTGATTTTTATCATTTGTCTCAAAAAGTAATAAAGGTATTCCATACTCTATACTTAGAACAACTACATAAGTATCTAGATCATCCTTAAACTTTGGAATTTTTACTTTCATACCTAAGTTGCTTTCATACCATTCCACACTCTTATCAATATTTTTAACAGGCAAATAAATGTATCCGATTTTACTAAATAAAAATTTTTCCATACTTTTCTCCTTTACAAAGCAAAAAATTTTATCCTTTAAGATAAATAGCAAATTTTCATTGTTATTATTGCGTCCAAGTCTTTATTATGCATTTTCAATCTACTTTACCTAATCCTTATAATACTTAACATTAATTTTACTCAATCATTCTCAACCTACAGGAGGAAAATTAATTCTGTATATCTCATATCGCTGGATAGATACTTCCACATTACATCCTTTATTATATAAATCACTAAAGTACTAGCGAGAAGATTTTAATAGGGATAATTGTTTACTGTAGATCATGCTTATTTAAAGAATATACTTTGTTTATTTAATTGCAATTGACTTGATGTCATCTGAATAATTAACTCCTCGATTGCTGACATACTTGCCACAACACAAACTATATACATCAACACCCTGGCATCTATATAGGGAAGCAGTACTGGAAATATAAATAAAGTCATGCCAGTAATTTTATTTCCGTAGGTGTGCAGAATTGCAAAGGTTTTATATTTTATCAAAGCTATAGTCATTGATGCTAGTCTGATTATACTGATTAAAATAATCCAGATAAGGATTTCAATTGTAGGGTTTAGAACAGGATAAAAGATAGCTAATAATATCACCGTCAATGTCATGTCAGCTATGGAATCAAGTTTTTCCCCAAGCCTGCTTGTGGTTCCTGTTTTTCTAGCAATAAAGCCATCCATAATATCACTAAACCCACACAAAAAATATATTGCATAAAATACTGAGCTTAGTGGCTCAAGGAGGATTAAAATTAAAGAAAAAATGATTCTACTAAAAGATATATAATTTGGTATTAGTGGAGAGAATTTTGTTCCCATAACCTTAAGAACATTTTTTTCTGGTTTGTGAAATTTTTTAATGCTTTTCTTCTCATCTAGAGTACTTTTCTCGTTGTTTTCCATTTGTTCAAACTCCTCTTAACTACACAATTATTTACCAGGCTTTGTCTATCTTTTATCCTTTAAAGAGTAGTCTAAATTAGACAATATATAAACTATCTCTTTCAGATAAAACTTCCTAATAATACGTCATTTAGAAGCGAAAGAATTAGTTGATGTTTTTATACTGTTGTATATTATCATCACTCAGAAACTCGTATGCAGCAGTAATCTCTTGAAAAATCTTTGTTGCATTCGGAGCTTTACACAAATCTGGGTGATACTCTTTTGCCTTTTTTCTATATGCACTTTTAATTTGTGTTTTATCTGCATCATATGCTACTCCTAAAATATCACAACTTCTCTCATACCTATTCTTAAACTCAACAGTGGGGTTTACAAAACTATGACCGTAACTACCCTGGTTGCTATAACCACCGTAGGTCCTTTGACCACTTTGGTGGTTTTGTTGATACCATTGTTGTTTACAGCCTTCTTCCCATTTTCTTTGTTGCTCATAATAACGACGTTGCTGTTCTCTTATTTTGTCCTCTTCTGCTTTTTTGTACGCTGCTTTATATTCATTAAAAGCTTTATATTGATGGTTTGTTCCATCTATAAGGTAATTAGCAGTATTATATAGAAACTCCGTTGTAATATATTTTAGGTATTTCAAATAAGATACAAACTTACCCCCAAACATTAAAAATACCAATAAAAACAATAGAATAGATAGGCCCATAGAATTCATTAATATCCTAAAACCTAAATTAGCAAATATCAAAAAAAACAAACAGCCCCCCATACTCATTAAAGCTAGACAGCCTTTAAAAAAGCTTCCTACAAACAACACCATATTCTCAATTAACTGTACTAAACTGTCTATTATAGTGCCTATTACCTTAGCTATTCCACGTAAAATTTCACCTAAAAATTTCTTGATTAACCTCATCTATAGTTACCTCTCTTTATTGTCTTAAGCTTAGCCGAAGACTAGTCTGATTAAGTCTTTCTAGAAAACATGTCCTTGCTGTTATCAGGCTTGTTCCTTTGCCCTTCAGAATCCTCAGTATAGTCTTATACTTGGTACATCTATAATATCTATGGGTCTTTAAGCCTTTCAAAGGGTTTGGACCTATTTAAGCTTAAAATAAATAGACTTATACGTATTTTTACCCTAGAAGTGCTAGCTAGAGATTATTTTGCAGGGGGTCAAGTGAGATCCCACCACCATTTTTTAGAATAGAAAAGAAGCATGATTTGAGAAAATACAAAAAGCATTGGTAACTCAATTAAAGATTCTACAGCTAAAACCAAAGGAATAAGAGGTCGCTCTGGGAAAGTAGCTACAGCAATAGTTAAAGCTAACGGTGCATTTCGAGCTAAGATAGTAAAAATCAAACTGGCTCCCTCTTGATAAGAAAGCTTAAAAACCCGACCTATTAGTTGTCCTATAGAGAAATTAATTATGAAAAATAAGGTTACAGGTATAATAAGTCTTACTACTAAACTCAGGTTTTCAATTAAAATAACTCCTTGAGAAGCAAACATTGCCATTATAGCAAACATAAGAAATACAGATTGAAATATACCTATTTTTCCAAGAATATTTTGTTCAAACCAACTTTGACCCTTTATGTAGTAGATAATATTTCTCGTTAGTATTGCAATAATAAAGGGAAGCAACAATACCCTTAAAAAACTTTCTAGGAAAATATATGGCTGTATCTCTACCACAGTACCAGCAAAAAGGAAAATAGCAACTGGGATTGAAATAAACTGCATAAATAAATTCCATGGTAAAAAGGAGGTAGACAAGGCAATACTTCCACCAGCTATTCCTGTAAAAACCAAATACCAATCAGTACAAGGGGTTACCATATCCATAATTAATGCAATAAAAACATCGGGGGTATTGCGAAAAAAAAGAAAACTAAGGCCAAAGGCTAATAAAGGTGTCCATACAAAATTGATCAGAAGACTCAACCTCAAAACTTTTGGGCTTTTAAAGCCTTCTTTTAAGCTTTCCACAGGCGTTTGTAGAAAAATACCAAAAAGCATCATTATAAGAAAGGGTGTAATAAAATATGCTGCTGCTCCAGCTATACTACCTAGCTGCCCTAACCCAAGCCCTATAAACATAGCTATAATCATAAAAAGCCATTGAAACCTTTCAAAAAAGTCCATATTTTCCACTCCTAACATAATATTAGTTCATAATCAATACCGATTGCTCTACACAATCTAAAGATTAGCAGCTACCTTGTCATGAACTATTTGTGTAGATAAATATTATTATACTACAACATTCTACACAATTCTATTTCAAGATGCCAACGATCTTCTAAGCTATCGCTACTATAAGACCCTAAGCACTATTAGCAGGCGTTTTTACAAAACTGACCTCTAGTAGGATTAGTTAATAATAAAATAAAAGCCAGCATAAAGGAAGATACCTGATAGTATAAAAAATTTCAGGGCGCTTTTTATAGCTCCCTGAAATTTTTTATACTATTCCAAAACCTTATTTTTTAACACTTAAATCTTGCAATACTCTCTTGCATTTCCTCAGCTAGTTGTGCCAATGTATAACTTGCATTTGCTATTTCCTCCATAGATGCAGTTTGTTCTTGTACTGATGCAGAAGCTTCCTCGGTACCTGCCGCATTTTCCTGTGATATAGTCGATAAGTTTTGAATAACTGCAATAATTTCTTCTTTCTTACCTTCCATTGCTCTGCCTGATTGATTGATCTCTAGTATTATTTGTTTCATCTTTTCAATCGCACTATCAATTCCTCTAAATTTGGTATTTGTAGATTCTACACTTGCTGTTTGTGATGCTACAGTTCTACCTACTTCCTGCATCGTTCCAACCGCATGTCCTGTTTTATCTGTTAACTCTTTAATAATGGTAGCTATTTCTTCTGTAAATGTATTAGATTGTTCTGCCAATTTTCTTATTTCTTCTGCCACAACAGCAAAACCTCTACCTGCTTCTCCAGCTCGAGCTGCTTCTATAGCTGCATTTAATGCTAATAAATTTGTTTGTTCTGCAATATTTTTAATCATTTGACTGGCACTTTCTATTTTTTCTGCACTTTCATTGGTGTTTACAATAATTTCCTGAACTTCTTGTATTGATCCATTATTAATATTTGTCTTTTCTACCAAATCCTTTAATATTTCAAATCCTTCGTCCTTTAGTTTTGTTACCTCATTGGCAGAAAGGTTTAAATCATGGATATGTAGCTGATCTGTTTCTATCAGCTTTCCTAACTCTTGAATATACTTTACTCCATTTCCTGTATCCTTCGCTTGGTCATTTGCTCCTCTAGCGATGGTTTCAATTGTTTTGGCTACTTCATCTGCTGCAACAGCTGACTGCTGACTAGTAGCAGTTAATTCCTCCGATGAAGAAGCTACTTGTTGAGAAGTATTTGCTATACTTTGTATCATTCCTTTGATAGATCTCTGCATATTCTTTATGGCATTAGCTATTTCTCCTAACTCATCTTTTTTACTAAGATGTTTCTCAGAAACTTCAAACGTAAAATCCCCTGATGCAGTTAAGTTCAAGTGCTCTTTTGTTACATTTAGTGTTTTAACTATATTATTACAGACCATAAATAATACGAAACCTAGTATAAGAAAAAATACTATACCTATAACAGCTATCATGAAAAAGTTTTTTTGTATTGCACCATGAATTCTATCCATGGAAAGTCCTATATTAATGGCACCAATATGCTCTCCATCTAGCATAACTGGCATTAAAACGTCATATACCCTAACTTTTTCTATATCATAGTCAAATTCAGAGGTATATTCTCTGCCATCTACCGCTGCTATTTTACTTCCTTCATCAGTAAGCTCAACGCCTATTCTATCTCTGTTACTATGGGCAACAGCTTTTAAATTTTTATCTATAAAAAGAGCATAGACGATACTATCTTCTTTAGCTAATTCTTCAACAAGGTTTTGGTGACTTAATCTTCCTGATAACTCTTGAATTCTATTGGCGATAATACCCACTTGCACTACTTGTCCTCTTTCACTTTTCAGATAACCATACTTGTAATAATTACTATCTATCGTACTTTCCCTTATTTCCTCCATTAACTCACCTTTATTTTCTCGCAATAAGAGTTGAGCAAAATGTGTTTCAGGTGCTATCCATCCTACATTTTCCTCTGCTAAATTAGAGAATATGATCTCTCCATTCTCATTATAGACATTAATTTCATCAGCATCTAAGTCCTTAGCTATTTGCATTAGAAACTCATTACTTAAATTGTCCTGATGCGTTATAACATTTCTTCCAATTGCTCTTATTCTATCCTCTATCATTTCATCAATAACTGTTACTGATGTGGTAGACTTAGCTATCTGATTTGCAATCTCAGCTGTTCGTTCTAATCCATTTTGTCTCATCTGATCAAGCATACTACTTCTTGTTAGATAGGAAGATATACCCCCAATACCTAAAATAGCAGCAAAAACAATTATTAGTGGTATCGCAATCAGCTTAACTTTTACTGAATAGATGTGTTTTGTACTTTTGAATTTGTTCATCGTTTTTGTCAGTCTCCTTGTTATTGTAAGATTTTTATATTTGATTAAATAGTCTCCTCCAATTTAATTATAATGGGTGTGTTATAATTTTGTCAATATTTGTTGGTTTTGGACTTTTTTTGTCAATAACGGGGTTCTTTCTTAATAAGGTTACTATTGAAAAGTCACTTCCCTTCACTTTAATAAGTTCAAACAAAAAGCAGATTGCTTTATCTCAATCTGCTTTATATTTTGCCTTCAAAATTATTAGCTGTTTCAATACTCTTAAGCAGCAATCTCAAAAGTATTAAAGCTACTGAACCTATAGTTGGTATGATAAAAATGTATTCTTACCATCCTCAATATTTTTTCCTGCTTTTCTGTAAACTCTGTCTAGACTAGGCTTTATCTTATAAATAAAGATCTCTTTTTCCCATTTCTATTTGACCTAGTCTTTCTTCTATCAGGTTTCGAATAGATGCATCTTTTATTTCATTTAATGTCCTGTTAATCAGTGTATTCCCTTTTCGTACCATGTTCTCAGATGCATAGTCTAATAAGTTTTCCTTTAGCGTTAAGATCGCATTCACTTGACAAAACCCATCGATATGAGCATCTTTAGCTAGTTCCATAAAGGCATTTCCTGTTCTTTCTTTTCTATAACAGGCTGTGCAAAAACTTGGTATATGCCCCTGCTCACATATTACCTGAAGCATTTCATCTAACGTTCTTTCATCACTGTTTTCAAATTGTTTAGCTTCTTTATCCTCTTTACCATAACCCCCTGGATTTGTTTTAGATCCTGCAGATATTTGAGATATGCCCAAGTTTAGTAATTCATCCCTCAAGGTTGCATTTTCTCTAGTTGATAAAATGATACCCGTATAGGGTACAGCAAGACGATAAATTGCCACTATTTTTTTAAAATCCTTATCTGATACTGCATAGGGTATTTCCTTTAGCCCTGAGTCTAGTGCTGGCTTTAATCTTGGAACGGATATAGTATGAGGACCTACACCATACTTTTCATCCATATATTGAGAATGTCTTAATGTTGCTAACACATCAAATTTGTAGTCATATAGTCCTAATAAAGGTCCTATTCCAAAATCATCTATACCTGCCTCTAACGCCCGTTCTATGGCTGTCAATCTATAATCATAATCAGCCTTGGCACCGGTAGGGTGCATTTTTCTGTAGGTTTCTCTATGATAAGTTTCTTGAAAAATTTGATAAGTTCCTATACCTGCCATTTTAAGCTTTTTAAAATCCTCTACCTCCATAGGTGCTGTATTTACATTAATTCTTCTAATATCTCCTGCCTCATAAGTAGTTTTAACAGCATGAACAATATGGTCAATACCCGTACTTCTACGATCTTCTCCGCAAACCAATAAAATTCGTTTATGGCCTTGTTTTTCAATAGACTTAGCTTCATGTATAATTTCTTCCTTACTTAGTGTTTTACGATGAAGTTTTTTATTCGCTGCACGAAATCCACAGTATAAGCAATTATTGGTACATTCATTACTAGTATATAAAGGTGCAAAAACAACAATTCTTTTTCCATAGATTTTGTTCTTTATAAATCGAGCCGCATCAAACAAAATTTCCATTAAACCTTCATCTTCTGTTTGTAAAAGTGCAGCCACCTCCCCTAAAGTTAGACCATGACATTCCTGTGACTTTTCTATTATTCGTAGAATTTCTTCCTTGGTAGTGTTTCTATAATCTTCTAAGAGCTTATTGATTTGATTCTCGCTGATGATTTTATTCGTATCCATAATTTTCTCCCTTCAATTTTTACTTTTTTGCTGAAGGAAGCACATGCGTACCTATTTTTGAATCAGAGCACTTTTTACTGACACGCCTTCAAGTCTTCCTAATTGACCTGTCAGCCCACCAATCTCATCTGTAGTACCATCTACAATGGTGGATATAACATTTACATTTTTTTCTTTGTAAGGTACACCCATCCTTCCTATGATGATTTCTCCATATTTACTAAGTAATTTATTTACCATTTGAACACTTTCTTTATTTTCAACAATAATTGCAACTACGCCTATTCGTCTGTTCATCTACTACGCCTCCTTGATATTAAAATAAACAGCAAAAAAAACTCTCCAAAGGTAGGAAAGTTACCTTTTGCTCAGAAGAATCCTTGCAATTAGAATAGTGTTCATATCCTCCTAGTGAATAGAATCCACTAGTTAGACTTATCTATTAAAATTTATTTAAGCAACCTTACCAATATTACTTAAGTTAATAGATGGTGTAGGTAGAAAACCTACCTACACCTATGTAAATTTGTTATTTTTACTCTCCCGTAGCAGCTGCCTCTACACATGCTTCAGCAAGTTCTTGGCTGCCAATTGCATATATTTCTCTTGCTTCATAATGAGTATGTAGTAATTTATGGGCTTTATGACTATTTGGTTTTTCTAAATAATCACTGTATAGTTTTTGAATCAATGGGTTCTGATGAGACTTTCTATATGTCATTGCTGCATCCTCTTCATATAAAGCCTTTGCTCTTTCCACTCTTATATCGCAATCCATCTTTACTCTGGCAGGCACATGAGGTTGACCTCCTCCTGTTACACAACCACCGCTACATCCCATGATTTCTACAAAGTGATATTCCTTCTCACCACTCTTAATCATATCAATTAATTCTATTGCCTGAGCAGTACCATGGGCAACAGCAACTTTAATCGTCTTGCCTCCCAAGGTTACCTCTGCTTCTTTAATTCCTTCCACGCCTCTTACAGTAGTATATTCAATATCTTGTAAATCTTTACCTTCTAATACGTCAGCTACAGTTCTTAAGGCCGCCTCCATTACACCTCCAGTGGCACCGAAAATTACTCCAGCCCCAGTGTAATCTCCCAATGTAGTGTCATACTGTGCATCTTTTAACTTCATGAAATCAATTCTTGCTTGCTTAATCATTTTTCCTAATTCTCTAGTTGTTAGTACTGCATCTACATCTCTTACCCCGTTTACCTCTAATTCAGGTCTAGCTGCTTCGGTTTTCTTAGAAGTACATGGCATAATAGAAACTACAAATATTTTTTTAGGATCGATATTGCTCTGTTCTGCATAATAAGATTTAATGATTGCTCCCATCATCTGCTGTGGTGATTTACAGCTAGATAAATTAGGAATAAGCTCTGGATAGTAGAATTCAGCAAATCTTACCCAACCTGGAGAACAGGAGGTAATCATCGGCAGGGTTCCACCTTCTTGAATTCTATGAAGCAGTTCATGACCTTCTTCCATAATGGTCAAGTCCGCTGCAAAGTCCGTATCAAACACTTTATCAAACCCTAGTCGTTTTAATGCAGCCACCATTTTACCTGTTACTCTAGTTCCAATTGGCAAGCCAAACTCTTCCCCTAAAGCAGCTCTTACTGCTGGAGCAGTTTGCACTACTACATGGGTTTCAGGGTCTTCAATAGCGTCCCATACTCTTTCTATATCTTCTTTTTCTCTTAAGGCTGCTACTGGACAGTTGGTTATACACTGTCCACAATAAATACAAGGAGCTTCATCCATGCTTTTACTGAAGGCTGGTGCAACTTCCGTATGGTATCCTCTATTGGTAAAGTCAAGAATCCCAATTTTTTGCACTTCACGGCAAACGTTTACACATCTTCCGCATAGGATACATTTGCTGGAGTCTCTTACGATGGAGTGTGATTTTGCATCCACAACTGCTTCCAATTGTTCACCTTCAAAAGGAATTTCATTAATGTTTAACTCCTCTGCTAAGCTTTGAAGCTCACAATTTTTACTTCTAGAGCAAGTTAAACATTCACGATTATGGCTTGAAAGGATTAACTCCACCGTAGATTTTCTTGCATCCCTTAATTTCTTTGTATTGGTTTTTACAACCATTCCCTCTGCAACTGGATGCACACATGATGCTTGCAGAGCTCTGGCTCCTTCAATTTCTACAAGACATACCCTGCAAGCTCCTATTTCATTGATATCTTTTAAAAAACATAGTGTAGGTATATCTACGCCTATGGTCCTAGCTGCTTCTAGTATTGTGTACTCCTTAGGCACTTCAACCTGTATGTTGTCAATAGTTAAAGTAACTTTTCCCACTTTTTTCACCCTCCTTGAATGAATATCTAAGACTTAATACTATTTTTTTATAATCGCTTTAAATGAACATTTATCTACACAAGCTCCACATTTAATACATTTATCTATATCAATAATATGTAGTTCTTTTCTTTCTCCTGTTATAGCATCTACTGGACAGGCCTTGGCACACAAAGTACATCCCTTACATTCTTCTGTTATGAAGTAATCAGTAAGAGCTTGACAAACTCCTGCTGGACATTTCTTTTCATTTACATGGGCCTCATACTCATGTCTAAAGTATTTTAATGTTGATAACACAGGGTTTGGAGCAGTTTGACCCAATCCACATAAAGAGGAAGCCTTAATGTTTTTAGCAAGTCTTTCTAAATTATCAAGATCCTCCAATGTACCCTTGCCTTCGGTAATCTTGTCTAAGGTTTCTAACATTCTCTTTGTACCAACCCTACAAGGAGGACATTTTCCACAGGACTCTTCTACTGTAAAATCCAAGAAAAATCTTGCGATATCCACCATACAGTTATCTTCATCCATAACAATCATTCCACCAGAACCCATCATAGATCCTAATGAAATTAAATTATCATAATCAATGGGAATGTCAATATGCTCTGCAGGAATACATCCTCCGGAAGGTCCTCCCGTTTGCACAGCTTTGAAGGCTTTTCCGTTTGGAATTCCTCCTCCTACTTCATAGATAACTTCTCTTAAGGTTGTTCCCATTGGAATTTCTAATAAACCAGTATTCTCAATTTTTCCACCAAGAGCAAATACTTTCGTTCCTTTGGACCTTTCTGTTCCGATTCCTGCAAACCAGTCAGCTCCTTTAAGGATAATTTGCGGAATATTGGCATAAGTCTCAACATTATTCAACAAGGTTGGTTTTCCCCATACTCCCTTAATCGCTGGAAACGGTGGTCTTGGTTTTGGCATACCCCTTCTTCCCTCAACAGAGTTAAGCAAAGCTGTTTCCTCTCCACATACAAAGGCTCCTGCACCTAGTCTGATTTCCATATCAAAGTTAAAATCAGTTCCAAATATATTTTTCCCCAATAAACCCTTTTCTCTGGCTTGATTAATTGCTATTTGAAGTCTTCTTACTGCTATAGGGTACTCCGCACGAATATATACATATCCTAAATCAGCACCTACTGCATAGGCAGCTATCGCCATCGCTTCAATAATAACATGAGGATCACCTTCTAAAACTGAACGATCCATAAATGCCCCTGGATCTCCTTCATCGGCATTACATGCTACATATTTTTGGTCTCCCTCTGCTTTAGCGGTAAACTCCCACTTTAATCCGGTTGGGAATCCTCCACCTCCACGACCTCTTATCCCTGATTTTTTTACTATATCAATAACATCCTCTGGCTTCATTTCTGTTAGGATCTTTGCTAAAGCCTGATAACCATCAACTGCTATGTACTCCTCTATTACCTCTGGATCAATCATTCCACAATTTCTTAAAGCAACCCTTTGTTGCTTTTTATAAAAACCTACTTCATCGATAGCTTTGATTGTATCTTCTTCCACCGATTCCTTGTATAATAATTCCTTTACAATTCTTCCTTTTAATAAGTGTTCTACTGTAATTCGTTCTACATCCTCCAGCTTTATATGACTATAAAAAGCGCCCTCTGGATAAACGATAACAATAGGTCCCGCTTCACAAAGTCCAAAACATCCTGTTTTTACAACCTTTACTTCTTTTTGTAGATCATTTTCTTCTATTAATGCTTCAAATTTTTCTAAAATTTTTAACGATTCTGATGAAGTACATCCCGTTCCTGCACACACCAGTACATGCGATCTAAATAAATCCATTATTTAACCCCCTTATCACGTTATTGACTTTCATTACAAAAGCTATATTCTGTTATAGGCCCCATAAAAACGATTATTCTGCATAGGCTCCTATAGCATAGGCATCTATAACCTTACCATTAACAATATGATCTACGATTACTCTCCTTGCCTTATCAGGTGTCATGTAAACATAAGTAACTTTTTCTTCATCCTCTTTATATACTTCCACAGTTGGCTCTAATCTACAGACGCCCTTGCAACCGGCTTGTGTAACCACTATATCACTTAGATTTCTGGCTTTTACTTCTTCTAATAAAGCCATTAACACTGGTCTAGCACCTGCTGCAATGCCACAGGTCCCCATAAACACAACGATTCTAGTACCCTTTTTATCCCGTCTAAGATTTACTCTATCCAACGCCTCTTGACGAATTTTTTGTAATTCTGCAATCGATTTCACTATATATCCCCCTTTCTTATACGCTATTTACATATATTTTTCCATAATTTCAGGTATATCATCTACTTTAAGTCTACCGTATACATCTTCATTGACAGTAATTACTGGAGCTAGACCACAGGCTCCTATACATCTGGTAGCCACCAAAGTGAACTTTCCATCAGTTGAAGTCATACCAGCCTTGGTATCAATCATTTGGCTTACTTTATCAATAATAGGCTGTGCCCCCTTTACATAACAGGCTGTTCCCAAACAAACTCCTATTACATAATCACCCTGTGGCTCCAGAGAAAATTGAGAGTAGAAGGTTACTACTCCGTAAATTTCACTTAAGGGTACTTTAAGTGCTTCAGAGATTTTCTTTTGTACCTCTAATGATAGACATCCAAATATTTTTTGGCCTTCATGAAGTACAGGCATTAATGCTCCTTGCTTGTTTTTGTTTACATCAATAACTCTTTGCAACTTTTCAAAATTTTCTTCAGTCAAAACATTTTTACCCATAATGCGCCTCCTTTTTTGTATTTATTATTTTATATTTGAGCAAAATCTCTCTAAAAGAAAACCTTGATTTAAACTCAAATTAAAATCCATATCTTCACTTCAGTTTCAACTAAACAACGCTACATTTGATTTTTTAGCTTTGCAAGTATTTTAGTAATACTTCTTTTATACTTTAATATTAAGTAGCCATACATTAAGGACTGTGTAATGATTGTGATGAGATAATAAGTGCTAATTAAGAATAATTATGTTAAAATTTTAACTATCAGTTCGCATTGTGTCGAAACCTGTAACTATGTAAATAATTATGTCTTGGGATTTATACAATAATTATGATGAGATAATAAGTGCTAATTAATAATGATTATGTTAAAATTTTAACTATCATTATTATACTTATAGGTAAATTCACTGGATGTACCCTTATTATACCTTTTCTAAACCGTTCTTTCAATAGCAAAAAAAAATATTTTAATTTTATACTTAACTAGTGTCTTCTTTGAAGAAAGATGATAAGCAAATAGAACCTATTCTCTCTATTGGAATATACTGTAGTATACTATAGTACCATAGTATATTGTAAATATCTTATAAAGGAGGCAATTAAGTATGTATTATATGTATTATAGCCAGGCACCATGTCCCCCTGGAACAACACCTTATATCATCCAAGCAGGTGATACCTTCTATAGACTAGCTATTCGGTTTAATACAACTATTCAAGCTCTTATCGCAGCAAATCCTACTGTCAACCCAAACATGTTGATGATTGGACAACAAATTTGTATTCCAACCGCTACACCTCCCACTACTTGTCCAGCAGGAACAACCCCTTATACCATCAGAGCTGGAGATACTTTCTATAATATAGCTAGAACCTATAATATATCTTTAGACGCTTTGCTGGCTGCTAATCCTGGTGTGGATCCTGACAGATTGTTTATCGGACAAATAATTTGTATACCAGGACCTACCCCACCCCCTACTCCTGTATGTCCTACCTTAAGAGTAGGTAGTAGAGGTGATTCTGTACGACAACTTCAACAACTATTAAAAGATGCTGGTTTTGATCCAGGACCTATTGACGGCATTTTCGGCTCTAAGACACAAGCAGCAGTTATAGCATTCCAAGCCAGCAAAGGTCTTACTCAAGATGGAGTAGTAGGCATTAGGACATGGACTGCACTTGGAGTAGATTGTACTACGCCACCACCAACCACTTGCCCTACTGGCACAACTGCCTATACCATACGTTCAGGAGATACTTTCTACAATCTTGCTATCAGATACAACACAACCGTAGAAGCAATTAGAAGAGCGAATCCAACTGTAAATCCAGACGCTTTAAGAATCGGTCAAATAATTTGTATACCTGTATCATAAATAAAAGCAACTGAATGAAAAATTTCTATATATTACTAAAACTTTAATCTATAGCTTAGTGTAGAAAAATTATTAATAAAGTAAAAATTTAGATACGTAAGGACTCTTATCAGCTAAGAGTCCTTACGTACTTATGACTTTTTCTTATTTTTATTTACATGTTTTTTTTCTGTAATTAACTTTTTATTATTCAGCATATCTTCATTATCAATAGCACCTATGTCACCGGCTAATTCATAGTTCATCTCGTTAAAGAAGTTTTTATCAAGACTTTTTTTAGCTTCTTTCTTTTTCATCTTAATCACCTCTTCTTTATTTTTCGTCTAATGTGTTGTAGCATACCAGGTAATTTTAGGGATAGATATACGATTTACTTAATCACATTCATGAATAGAGTATATATCTGAAAACTCGATGCTTATTCTTTCCGCTGTATTATTAACGTAAACAGCTTCATTACATAATGCTATATCTTTCTCCCTCAATTTATTTGCAGGAAGTTCTATAGTAAATTCTGTTCCTACTCCCAATTGGCTTTTGACAGTGATGGTTCCCTTTTGCATTTCCACTAATGCTTTTACAAGAGATAATCCTATTCCGCTACCTTCATTTTTCCTGCTTAATGAGGTGTCTACCTGCCTAAAACGTTCAAATATAGTTTCCAGCTGCTCTTCGGGAATTCCTATACCAGTGTCTTTTACAGATATCACCACACCCTTCTGTCCATGGTAAATGTTTATGAAAATACTCCCTTTTCTTTCTGTAAATTTTATAGCATTAGAAAGAAGATTTAAGATGATTCTCTCAATAAAATCAGGATCGCATGCAATAACCTTTTCCTCTACTTCTGTATCAAATACTATCATTATTTCTTTGGTTTCAGCGTACTTAGTAACTGACATGGTGATTTCTTCCACAAGAGCCACAATATTATAATTTCTAAGCCTTATCTTCAAGTATCCTCCATCATACCGACTCATATCAATAAGATTATTGATTAATCTTGAAAGCCTATAACAGTTTTGCTTTATTGTTTTTGTAAACTTTTGCATTTCAGTTTTACATAAACTCTCCTGCTTGTCATCTTGCTTTATGATAAGCAATTGTACAGCAGCGAAGATCACATTAATAGGTGTTTTAAGTTCATGAGATAAATTAGAAAAAAACTGAGTTTTAAATTTATCATATTGTTGGATTTCTCCTGCCATATAATCAAATACTTGAGCCGTCACTGCTATCTCATCTCTGCCAGTCACATTTGTTCTCACCGAGTAATCCCCACCGGCCAAGGTATAAGCAGCATCCTTTAACCTAGTCATGGGATGTAAAATACGATTTCCCAATAAAATAGCTCCTCCTATAGAAAGTAAAGAGACTATCGTCAAAATAATTGTTGAGTTTCTAGCTTGATTATGGTATTCTTTCAAAACCACATCAAGATTGGAGCTAACAACACATACCCACCCAATTTCTTTTATTGGATAAGCTACACGTATCCTTAAAGTACCATCGATTTCCGACCTATAGTTTGTTGTTTTAACCACTTCTCCTCCTAAAGCCTGCCAAGCAGTAGAATGATCTGCTATTGCCTGTATCCCGCAAATTTCTACATTAGGATCACTGCAATAAACTATATTTCCACGGGTATCAATAAAGGTAAATCTACTGCCTTCATCAAATAAAAAGCTTGGGAACCTCGACTGTAGTTTCTCTATATCCACTACTGATACAATAACCCCTATGAGTTCTTCATCCCTCTTTATCCCTGTAGCCACTGGTAAAACAAGTTCTCCTCTAGAGTTTACTACCAAATCAGAAATAACATTTTCTTCTCCTTTTAATACTCTTTGAAAGTAGTTACGTTCTCTAAGTACTAAGCCTATATCCTCGTGAGCTGAACTTGCTAAAATAGTTCCATTTAAGTTTAAAAAGTGCATTTTAGCAATAACTTTATTAGCAGATTGTATTTCTTCTAAATCAAACTGTACTTCTTCTAATGTTGCACCTCTTTGAGAAGTAATAAACCTTGAAACGATTTCCTGTTGTACCCATACTTCTTCAATGTAACTTACAAAAACTTTTGAAACCGCCTCCGCATATTCAACATTTGATAGGAGTTCTCTTTGCGTTTGACGTTTAAGCCCTTCAGAAATACCTACATACTGAAATATTATTAATGGGATTAGTGCTATAAGTATCAAAGTCAATAATTTTATCCTAATACTCAAATACTTCATTTTTTCTCCCCCTAACTAAAGATACGCCTTCAGTGCTGTAGGTATATGCCAGTATCCTTTGATTAATATCGTTTTTATAACATTTTTATTATAGAAATACATCTATGAACTTTAATATCCTAAGGGCTACACTTGCAGTCCTTGGCTATGTTTTTGAGTCAAATCAAAACCATAACCTCTGAATATTAAAGTTCAAGCTTAAAGGCATGTACCTATATTATCATGATTATAGCACATTTTATCTTTTCCATATATTACTATATACCTTTGTCGAAAAGTTTTTGTCTATAGTGCAGTTTTCTTTAGATTTTTACATAAAAAAAAAGCCACATATCCTGTGACTTCAAACAAATTAAAGAGGGTTTTATTTATATCAACGGACAAGTGCTCCATTTAGTATTATGATACGCCACTAAATCCTTATTGATATCAAAATATTAGTAAATAAAAACTCAAGTAACACTATGTAACTTTTTTATATAATCAGCAAATCCCCTAAAAATAAAACATTATCTTTAATTATTTTTATCTCTATCCTCTTTGAAACCAAGTAAGATATATCTCATAAATTTAATTCTAAATTTTGTCATACATCTTACATACCTTAGTATGTTATTATATTAACATACTAAGGTATGTAAAGTCAACCCTTTATTTTTTAAAACATAATTGTTATAATAATCTTAAAATATAAAGGGAATGGTAAGTTTTATGGAGAGTACACATAAAAAACTTCGCAGGGATCAAGCAATTAATACAAAAAAAATTTTACTAGATAAGGCCTTCTATCTGTTTCAAAAAAAAGGATATGATAACATTACTGTTGAGCAAATTTGTAATGAATTGGGATTGACAAAAGGAGCATTTTACTACCATTTTAAATCTAAGGCTGATATTGTTAGGAGAAAATTTAGACTAACTGAGGGAAATTTATTAGAGATCTATAGTAATACTTTGGAGTCACCTCCTGATGTGCAGCTTCGCAGTATATTTGATTATTATATAAATTATTTTCAGAAAAATGCACTAGATGAAATCAAGATATTTTTAAAGATTCAAATAGAGAACCATTATAAAAATTTTTCTATCACTAGCGTTTTTCAGAAAAACGTTCTAACAAATATTATTCAAGAAGGACAAAGGATTGGTTATTTTAAAAAAAATCTAGATAGTCAAGAAACTGCAAAGTTTATATTGACCTATGTATATGGTTTGTTACTAGAATGGTGTGCCTATGACGGTGAGTTTCAACTAGAAGCTGCTCTAAATGACTTTTATGAAAAGTATTTAAAGGAAGTACTATTTATTAAAAAATAAATAAAGAACCCTTCTTTACTTTTAGACAAAATCTACCTTATTACGTTCTTCAAGGAAGATTTTGTTCTTTTATTTGCTATTTACTATATAATCTAGTAAAATGTGAAGAGAGACTCTGTAACTAGTTTATAGAATATTTATTGATTAATTGCTCACTATACTATAAAGAACAATTTTATGATCGCACATCTATATGCAGTTAAGAAAATTTATAACTTGACAATAAAAATATATGTTTTATAATTTTCTAAGAATACCATTAGAAAAGAGGAATATCATTGCCAAAAATAAATGAAAACAAGTTAAGATTATATGGATTTAATAATTTAACTAAATCCTTGAGCTTCAATATTTATGATATTTGTTATACAAAAACTGAAGAGGATAGAAAAAAGTATATTGAGTATATTGATGAGCAATATAATTCTGAAAGATTAACAAAAATTTTAAAGACTGTTACAGAGTCTATTGGTGCTAGTGTACTAAATATCGCTAAGCAGGACTATGACCCTCAAGGTGCTAGTGTTACGCTATTAATTTCTGAAGAGGAAGTTCCTCTGTATGTGTTAGACCCTTCTTGTAATAGAGGTGTATTAACTCCATGTCGTGAAAACATAGTAGGGCACTTAGACAAGAGTCATGTAACTGTCCATACTTACCCTGAGAGTCATCCTGAAAATAATATCAGTACCTTTAGAGTAGATATTGATGTATCCACCTGCGGTACGATTTCACCCTTAAAGGCTTTAAATTATCTGATAAGCAGCTTTGATTCTGATATTATTACAATCGATTACAGAGTAAGAGGCTTTACAAGAGATATTGAAGGAAACAAGCACTATATTGATCATAAAATTAGTTCCGTTCAAGATTATATTGCTAGAGGAACCATAGATAGGTATAGCCTAATCGATATGAATATCTATCAATCAAATATTTTTCATACGAAAATGAAGATCAAGGATATTGATCTTGATAATTACTTATTCGAGATATCCGAGGCAGATCTTTGTGAAGAAGAAAAAAGAGAGATTTTTGAGAAACTAAATCAAGAAATGACAGAAATATTTTATGGTATCAACATTAACAACAGTAATTAAAACCTTTATACAACAACGAGAAGGCCTACACTAATTGTAGGCCTTCTCTCATTTCAACTTCCTCTTATCTATTTCTTAAAATACAGCCTTTAAAAATCTTATAGTACTTTACGATGAACTATAACATTTTAGGTAAGTCTTCTTTTGCGTCTCCACTAATCAACTGTAAGTTGAAGGTATCTTGCAATACTTTTAATACTCCAGGAGTTACAAAAGCAGGAGCACTTGGTCCAATATAGATATTTTTTACTCCTAAACTAAATAATCCTAGTAAAATAGCTACAGCTTTCTGCTCAAACCATGATAATACAATAGTTAATGGTAGGTCATTTACACCACAACCAAAGGCCTCTGCTAAAGCTATTGCAATTTTTGCTGCTGAACCTGAGTTGTTGCATTGTCCTAAGTCAATATATCTTGGGATCTGGGTTCCTGGTACAGTTCCAAAATCTATATCATTAAATCTGAACTTTCCACAAGAAGTCGTTAAGATCACACATTCCTTTGGCAATGTATTTGCTAATTCTCTGTAGTAGTCTCTTCCTTTTGTAGGGGCATCACAACCAGCTATTACAAAGAATCTTTTAATTTTCCCTGCCTTTACTGCATCAATAATTTCTGGAGCGATAGACAATACTGTGTTATGATGGAAACCTGTTGTTAAAACCTTGTCAGACTTTATATTTGCCTTTGGTAAAGATAAAGCTTTTTCTATAATAGGTGTAAAATTATCGTTAATAATCTTTTCGGTTCCTTCTAAGCCACAGTTTCCATAAGACCAGAACCTATCAGAATAACTTCCTTTTATTGGCATTAAACAATTGGTGGTTCCTAAAATAGCTCCTGGGAATTCTTCAAATAACTTTCTTTGATCATACCAAGCTTTACCTACGTTACCTTTTAAATGAGAATACTTTTTAAGCTCTGGGTATCCATGAGCTGGCAACATTTCTGAATGTGTATAAACGTTAATACCTTTACCTTTAGTTTGTTTTAGTAGTTCTTCTAGTGCATATAAATTATGTCCTGTTACTAGTATTGCATGCCCCTCCACTTTATCTTGTGTCACAGTTACTGGTTGTGGAACCCCTAGTTTTGAAGTATGTGCTCTATCTAATAAATCCATTACCTTGACTGTTGCTTCTCCTACCTTCATAGCCATACCTATATGCTCATTTAAGTTGAAGTTTGAGTTGGTTAATGTAGTATATAATGCTTCATGGGCAATTGCATCTACCTCTGGATCTACCATACCTAGTTCTCTTGCATGTGTTGCGTAGGCAGCAACCCCTTTTAATCCAAAGATAATAATATCTTGTAGACTTGCTATATCAGGATTCTTTCCACAGACACCAAATTTCGTACATCCTCCCTCTGGTGTTTGTTCACATTGATAACAAAACATTGGGTTGTTTTCTTGTACTACATTATTTTGGTCATTATTCTTATTCTTAAATATACCGAACATGATTATTTCTCCCTTCAAATGTATTATATTCTTTATATAAATAATATAATAATCCTTCTCTTCTTACCGTGACATATGTCACGGTATTTTGTGATTATAATCATGTTAGGATTTCATGGTATTGGGTAACAATTGCTCATCATTTACAATGCTTTTACTTCTAAGAAGTTCCTCCATGCTAATCTGCCGAAGATATCTCCTTCTTTTAGTCTAAAAAACCTCCTTTATTAACTCAGATACTGGCACAATTTTTATTGCCTTTTTTTCAAAAACAGGGATCATTTCTTCAATAGCCTTAGCTGTTACAACTCCACCCTCCGGTCCAACGTGACCTATTCCTACTGCATAGCCATCCTTTAGAGCTATCTCTCCCAGCAACTCTAGCTGTTTTTTGATAGCATCTATATTTTTTTCATTATCTAAAAATACTGCTCTTTCCAAAACTGGCACTTCATATTCTTCGGCAATTTCTCTTATGACTGAAGTCATGCTAGTTTTACTGTCTACTATATACATGTCATTTTCCTTCAACACTTCAACAATAGCTGTTATAATCCTTCTGTCTTCAGTGGCCTTAGAACCCATATGATTGTTTACCCCTACTGCATAAGGCACTTTTTCAATAGCCTCTCGTATGATACTTTTCACTTGTTCAGTAGAGAGATTTGTGGTAATTCCTTTTTCACCCAACCACTTGGGATTGCCAAAGTGGGGTTCCATAGGAATATGAATAATAACCTCATGTCCCCTGTTATGAGCTAATACAGCATCTTCATTAGTATAAGGTAAAAAAGGAATAACAGCACAAGTCAGTACCGACTGAATAGCTACCATTTCTTTTGTTCCGTCTCCTGCATTTCCAAAGTCATCTATAATGATAGCCACCTTCCCCTGAACTTCTCTATCCGACTTACCTTCTAACTTTTTTACTATGACTTCATGATAATTCCATACCCTAGTGTTTTTTTTCATTTGTGCCCTTACTCCTATTAACACCGTAATAAGTACAACAAATAATACTAAGGTAAGTATGATTCTTTTTTTATTTATAATAATAAAAAAAATTTTTTTTTTCATTTTACCACCTTTCCTATCCAAATAAGATTTATACAATCTTCTATCTCTAAATGAATAAATTTTTCCCTGATTGTACATGCTATTTTTAAGAAACACTTTTTAAACCAACCTAATCCTTTTAACATAAGGATTAAGTTTTATTAGAAATAAAAACTTTTAGTGAAGTGGAGGGATTATAGTGTCAGAAGAAAGAAATCCAAATCGTACCCAGGATGCTCCCAGTTGGGGTAAATTAATTTTAAGATTTATTATATCCGCTATTGTTATTGCAGTAGCAGCCTTTATTACACCGGGTTTCCGAATTGAAGGTTTATGGGGTGTTGTACTAGCTGCTTTAGCAATTTCAATCGTCAATTACTTAGTAGAAAGAATATTTAACGTTGATGCTTCTCCTTTTGGTAGAGGAGTCATAGGCTTTATTGTTGCTGCTATTGTTATTTACATTAGTCAGTTTGTGGTGCCTGCTATGACAGTAACCTTTTTAGGAGCCATCATAGGTGCACTTGTTATAGGAATTATTGATATGATTATTCCTGGCAAAACAATGTAGCTAAGGATTGATGCATATCATTTTTTAAGATTTCTCTAAAAAATACCTTTGTATTCCTACAAAAATACTCCAAGCAATCTTTTTTTGGTAAGATGATTTTTGTAATAATTGTTCCTCCTTAGGATTAGATAGAAAACCACACTCAACCAATGTGGTTGGTATATCTAATCCTTTTATGACGTATACATCATCTTTAGGTAACGCAACTCTTTTATTATTATTATCTAATGTATTAATTAGTTCTTCTTGTATTTTTTCTGCTAGTACTTTACCTGCTGCATTATCTTTAGGATAAAAGGTCTGAGCCCCGTAATATTGTGTTTGTGGAAAACTATTCAGATGAATTGTAATAAAGATATCTGCTCCGCTATCTTTTACTATTTCTTTTCTCTTCCTCAAGTCTTCGTTCTTTTTATTTCTTAGGCTTCCTTCTGATGAATATAGACCTTCATCTTCAAATCGTGTCATAAGAACAACCGCTCCATTTTGTTCCAGATATTCTTTTAAATACAGAGCTATCGTTAAATTAATATCTTTTTCTTTCACACCTCCTTTGCTAACAGCTCCTGGATCAACACCACCATGCCCTGCATCTAGCATTATAACTTTAGTAAGGCTAGGCAATAAGTAAGCAGTTGTCTTCGCCCTATAATAGTTTATCCATGCTATAGAAAGTACTGAAAGAGTTAACAGCACTATAGCAATATAAATCCAACTTTTTTTAACAATAATTACCTTCAAATAGTATTCCCCCTATACGCTATATCTTTTATCACAGAAAAAACCATTGATATTTCCTACTCCCAGATGTATGACTAAGAGTTTTAATATACACGGCATACAGTGTATTTTTTCTCTGATATTTATATATATGAAAAGCCCTCAACATATACAATTACAAGTTCATTATTTTCCTGTCCTTCTTTCGTATTTTATTGCTTTTTAAGGGAAAAATATAAGTGGTAATCACCATTTGGAAAGGAGAAATACAATGCAAAATTCAAAAGATATAAATAACATTTCAAATCAACTGCAAGAATTGAAAAAAAATCTAAATAAGTCTGGAGAATATCTCTCAGCTATTGAAATGCTGCTGGTAGATGATAATAACGGACGTCTGAAGGATGGCGATCTAGCTAATGAATTTGAAACACTCACTAACAGCATGGCTACCGTGTCAAGAAGTATTGAAGATTTGCAAAAAAAATTACATGGTTAAGCAGGTTTATACAAATTATTTGATCACATAGTGCTATATTTCCCGGGAAAGTGCTAAATTTCATTTACTTTTGTCTCTTTTATACAAAGAGAGACAGTAAGCAGAATTAGTATTTAAAAAAGACCCGCTAGAAAAATCACGTCTAACGGGGCTTTTTTTCTTCTTGAATTAAGCTTGTCCCTCTGGTATAAATGTTGCACAATCTGTATCGTGTGTATTATTAGCATTTTTAGGTTGAACTTCTATCATCTCTGCTGAACAACGATCTCCATTCATGTAATAATGACAGGTGTTCACTATACATTTGATTCCTTGGTTAGGCTGATTCATTTTGTTTGCTCGCATTTATTATTCCTCCTTTATAGAAGATTGACTATCTACAATATTATTTGCAAAGTTTAATATTTCATACTCATAAGCGTTAATTTAATACAATCATTTCCAAAATTTTGTCGAATTCTCTTCTTCAGCGTAGCGAAGGATCTTGACACAACCATGAATTTTACTAATTCTAAGATCCTTCGACTCCGCTTTGTTCCGCTTAGGATGACAAATTATGCTTTAGGTTAACGCTAATAATTTCATACTATATATAAAAAGACTGTCCATTTGATAAATGGACAGTCTTTTTATATATAGTATGATTATCGCTTTGAGAACTGTGGTGCACGTCTCGCAGCTTTTAAACCGTATTTCTTTCTTTCCTTCATTCTTGCATCTCTTGTCAAGAAGCCAGCCTTTTTTAAGATTCCTCTTAATTCTTCATCAGCTTTTGTTAATGCTCTTGAAATACCATGTCTTAAAGCACCAGCTTGACCAGTAAATCCACCGCCTGTTACAGTTGCAATAACATCATATTTAGATAATGTGTTTGTCATCTCTAATGGACGTCTTACTTCTCTTTTTAAAGTTTCATAATCTAAATAACTGTCAATGTCACGCTTGTTTATAGTGATGTTTCCTTCACCAGGAACCAATCTTACTCTAGCAATTGATTTCTTTCTTCTACCTGTTCCGTAGTATGCTACTTTTGCCATCTGTTTTTCCTCCTTTCTAACCCGATCAAATTATATATCTAATACTTGTGGTTGTTGAGCTTGATGGTCGTGATTTGGACCAGCATATACTTTTAACTTTTTAAGCATTTGTCTTCCAAGTCTTGTCTTTGGAATCATTCCTTTTACAGAATTGTAAACTAACTTCTCAGGTTTTTCAGCAAGCATATTTCTAAAGCTAACTTGCTTTAATCCACCTGGATGTCCAGTATGGTAAGTATAGAATTCTTGGTCTAATTTCTTCCCAGTTAATTCAACTTTCCCAGCATTTAAGATAATTACAAAGTCGCCAGTATCCACATGAGGTGTATACTCAGGTTTATTCTTTCCAGTTAAAATTTTAGCAACTTCTGAACATAATCTACCTAAAGTTTTTCCTTCAGCGTCAACTACAAACCATTTTCTTTCTACTTCATTTGGTTTTGCCATATATGACTTCATCGTTTTCCCTCCTTCTATATTTCCTAAAAATCATCTGTTATAAACTCTCGTCGTCTTTTATATGCACAAGATCCGGGGCTAGTGGATCGTTTTTACATACACACACTCATATATTGTAATACAACCTGCCTAGTGTGTCAAGGGGTAAAATACTTTATCTAAAAATAATCCTTGAGGGGGTGCCTTATGTCCTGCCTTTTCTCGATTTCCTAGTTTCAGTGCCTCCTGTACTGCCTCCATAGACCTTCTTCCATTGCCTACTTCTAGCAAGGTCCCCACCATGATCCTCACCATATTGTATAGAAAACCACTTCCCTCAAAGGTCATCCATATGCTATTTTTATTCTTTTCTATTTTAATAGCATATATACTTCTCACCGTACTTTTCACACTGCTGCCACTAGACATAAACCCCTTAAAGTCATGAGTCCCAATCAATAGCCCTGCCGCCTTCTCCATCTTGTCTAGTTCTAGTTGATAGGGAAAATGATAACTATAATTTCGAAGCAAGGCACTTCTTTGAGTCTGATGATTAACTTGATAGGAATAAATTTTGCCTTGTGCCCAATATCGAGCATGAAAATCTATAGGTACTTCCCTAGCCTCCAATATAGTAATATCATCCGGTAGAAAGTGATTTATAGCTATTGGAAAGCGTTTTATAGGAATCTTTGATGTGCTATAAAAATTTGCCACCTGCCCTCTAGCATGGACCTTTGCATCTGTTCTTCCTGATCCATTAATAGTGACATCTTCCCCAGTAAGCTTTTTCACAGCTTCCATAATTTTTTGTTGAATAGTTATGCCATTGATCTGCATTTGCCATCCATTATAGTTTGTTCCATCATACTCTATATCTATCATAATATTTCTCATGAAATTCATCCTCTTAAAAACCTTATGAGACTCTTATATACACTAGTATCATTAGTAATCCACTCATTATAACAAAACTCATAAGGTCTTTTTTTTCCATTTTAAGTTGTTTCATTCTGGTACGATTGTCTCCTCCACGATAACATCTAGCCTCCATAGCCATTGCAAGCTCGTCCGCCCTCCTAAAAGCACTAATAAACAGTGGCACCAATAAAGGCACTAAGCTCTTTGCACGGTTTATAATGTTGCCGCTTTCAAAATCTGCTCCTCTAGCTATTTGAGCCTTCATAATTTTATCAGTTTCTTCTAGCAGTGTTGGGATAAACCTCAATGCTATTGTCATCATCATAGCTAATTCGTGGGCTGGTACACCGATTTTTTTAAAAGGATTTAATAAATGTTCTATACCATCTGTCAGCATGATAGGTGATGTAGTCAAAGTTAGTAGGGAAGTCCCTATCACAAGTAATATTAATCTTATAGCCATAAATACCGCCTGATATACCCCTTGTCTCGTTGCATTCAAGGGGCCTATGCTAAAGATCACTTCTCCCCTTGTCATAAATACATTAATAAGAAAAGTAATAAAAATAAGAATATATAAAGGCCTTAATCCCTTTATCATGTATTTAAAGGGAATTTTAGAAACCCCTATAGCAGCAGCGATAAAACCAGCAATATATAAATATCCTACAAAGTTTTCTACAATAAACAAACTCAGGATAATCGCAAAGGTAATAAGTATTTTAGTTCTAGGATCTAGTTTGTGTATGATAGAACCTGTTGGATAGTGTTGGCCTATTGTAATATCTTTAAGCATTTTCTTTCCCTCTTATCCATTTTAATATTTCTTCTCTAGCTTCTTCCACGGTGAAGATATCTTCTCTTAGGTGGATTTCCAACTCTTTAAGTTTCTTCATTAAATAAGTAATCTGCGGAATCCCTAGCCCTATAGACTCTAAAATCTCTGATTGTTTGAAGACCTCTCTTGGTTCCCCCACCAAAGCTACTTTTCCTCGATGCATAACAATAATTCTGTCCACTAGTTTTGCTATATCCTCCATACTATGTGATACTAGAATAACAGTGCTCTTATAGGTTTTATGAAGAAGCTTTATTTGATCTAAAATTTCATCCCGTGCTCTAGGATCTAATCCAGCGGTAGGTTCATCTAATATTAATACCTCTGGTTTCATAGCCAACACACCAGCTATAGCAACCCTTCTCCTTTGCCCGCCACTCAATTCAAAAGGAGATCGATCCTTCAGGTCTTCGTAAGACAGTTTTACTAAACCCATGGCTTCCATTACTCTTTCCTTAACCTCCTCCTCCGATAAACCTAAGTTTATAGGACCGAAAGCTATGTCTCTATAGACAGTTTCTTCAAACAACTGATGTTCAGGGTATTGAAATACTAACCCAACCTTTTTTCTTACTTCCACTAGTTTTACTGAAGTAGATGTAATATCTAAGCCATTAATAATAATTTTACCACTAGTAGGCTTAATCAATCCATTTAGATGTTGCGTTAAAGTTGATTTTCCTGAACCAGTATGACCAATTAATCCAATAAACTCTCCACTTTTAATTTCTAGGCTAACATCTTCTAGGGCTTTGGTTTCAAAGGGACTTTTAGGATTATAAATGTACGTTAGGTTTTCTATTTTAATCGACATAATTCTATCACCATCTCATCTACTGTAAGTATATCTTTCGATATATTAATCCCTTCATCAATTAACTGATGGGCTAAGTCTGTAACTTGAGGTACATCTAACCCCAACTCTTTTAGTTGTTTTACTTGAGAAAACACTTCTCTTGGTGTACCCTGAAGAACAATGTTTCCATTCTCCATTACAATCACACGATCTGCATCTACTGCCTCCTCCATGAAGTGCGTTATATGAATAATCGTTATATTTTCTTCCTTATTTAACTTTTTTATTGTACGAATCACTTCTTTTCTACCAGAGGGGTCTAACATAGCTGTTGGTTCATCAAAGATGATACAATCAGGACGCATAGCTATAACGCCAGCAATAGCTATCCGCTGTTTTTGTCCTCCTGATAGGAGGTGGGGTGCCTTTTCACGATAATCTGACATACCTACAATGCTTAGAGCTTCATCCACTCTTTTGAGAATTTGTTCTGGTTCTACACCAAGGTTCTCAGGTCCAAAGGCAACATCCTCCTCTACAATCGTAGCAACAATCTGATTGTCAGGATTCTGAAAAACCATACCAGCAGTTTGTCTAATATCCCAAAGATATTCTTCTTCTTTGGTATTCATACCCTTTACCTTTACATCCCCTGTAGTCGGCAACAATAATGCATTCATGTGCTTTGCTAGAGTGGACTTACCTGAACCATTATGTCCTATTACTACTAAGAATTCTCCTTTATTCACTTGCATTGTAATATCTTTTAAAGCTTTTATCTCTTCCTCATTATTTGTATAGTCAAATACCACATTCTCCACTTCTATCATATGTTCCATAAAAGTCTCCTTCTCAAAACAATGTTATACTATTAGCTTATAACTTCTTAAAAGCCTTTGAAGTTATTATCTTGAGAATAAGAAAGGAATTCACAATAGTAAAAAAAATTCTGTCTTATTGCTCCAAGATAATAGCTTCAATTAAAACTAATGCTATAGATAAACAACATCAGGACTTAATTTTGATATGCTAAGGGCTACATTTACAGCCCACGGTTTTGGGGCGAAACCGTAAACCGTGTATATCAAAATTAAAGTTTGAACTTGCTTATCTATAATAAAAACAATGTTAGATTGCTATCTTATCATTAGTTTCTTACATACACGATATATTATAACTCATTTCATCTTGAAAAACTATTCTTTGAATAAAAAATAGGGACCAAGTTTTTTGACTTAATCCCTTTTCCTTATAATTATACTAATTCAAGAATTACCATTTCAGCAGCATCGCCTCTTCTAGGGCCTATCCTGATGATTCTTGTATATCCACCATTTCTATCTTCATACTTTGCTGCTAAATCAGTAAATAAGTCTTTAACAACCGTTTCATCTGTTATAAAGGCTAACGCTTGACGTCTAGCGTGTAGGTCTCCTCTTTTAGCTAAAGTAATCATTTTTTCCGCTAATCTTTTTGTTTCTTTAGCTCTTGTTTCAGTTGTTTGAATACGGCCGCTTTTCATTAAGCTTGTTACTAAGTTTCTTAGCATTAAGTCTCTATGAGCACTTACACGACCTAATTTTCTATATCCAGCCATAACTATCCCTCCTTACTACTAGTTACTCATCACTAGGTTTTAATCCTAAGCCTAATTCTTCTAATTTCTTCTGTACTTCTTCAAGAGACTTCTTACCTAGGTTTCTAACCTTCATCATATCTTCTTCTGATTTCATCGTTAGCTCTTGGACAGTATTAATACCAGCTCGTTTTAGACAATTATAGGATCGAACAGATAAATCTAATTCCTCGATTGTCATTTCAAGCATCTTTTCCTTCTTATCTTCTTCCTTGTGCACCATGATTTCAACATCATTAACATGCTCTGTTAGAGTAATAAATAGGTTAAGATGTTCATTCATGATTTTAGCAGCTAACGAAATAGACTCGTCTGGTTTAATACTGCCATCTGTAAATACTTCGATAATCAACTTATCGTAGTCAGTCATTTGACCTACTCTGGTATTTTCTACAGAATAGCTTACTTTCTTTACAGGAGTAAATATTGAATCAACAGGTAGAACGCCTATGGGCATTCCTGAAGTTTTATTGTTTTCAGCAGAGATATATCCTCTTCCCTTAGACACATTGATTTCCATCATAAACTTAGCATCTGTATCCAATGTTGCAATATAAAGATCAGGGTTTAGTATTTCTACATCTGCGTCTGCAATAATGTCACCAGCAGTAATAACGCCCTCACCTTCAGCTTCGATCCTGATGGTTTTAGGCTCTTCACCGTGTAGCTTTAAAGATAAGCTCTTTAAATTTAAGATGATTTCTGTTACATCTTCCTTCACACCTGGAACCGTAGAAAATTCATGCAGTACACCATCTATTTTAATAGAAGTCACAGCAGCTCCCGGTAAAGATGATAACATAATTCTTCTAAGGGAATTACCTAATGTTGTACCGTAACCTCTTTCTAGAGGCTCTACCACAAATTTACCATAAGAAAAGTCCTCGCTTAACTCAGTAACTTCTACTTTAGGTTTTTCCATTTCTATCATTTAATTAAACCCTCCTTTTAATATCTTCTCTACTATATTGAGGGTAACTGATTCTAATCATTTATTATCTAGAATATAACTCAATAATTAAGTTTTCTGCAATTGGTATGTCTATGTCTTCTCTTGTAGGCAGTGAAACAATTTTTCCCTCTAATTTATCAACATCAGCACTTAACCAATGTGGTACTGTTCCTTTAAAGACTTCTTTAACTTCTTTAAAGTGAGGAGAATTTTTAGATACTTCACTTACTTGAATCACATCTCCAACCTTTACAATGTAAGAAGGAACATCTAGCTTTTTACCATTAATGATAAAGTGACCGTGTGTTACTAACTGTCTTGCCTGCGGTCTTGATGAAGCAAGGCCAAGTCTATAAACTACATTATCTAATCTAGTTTCTAGTAGTCTTAACAGATTCTCACCTGTAATACCTGATTGCTTTTCAGCAATTTCAAAGTAATTTCTAAATTGAGCTTCTAATACACCATAGAATCTTTTTGCCTTTTGCTTCTCTCTTAACTGCATACCGTAGTTAGAAAGCTTTCTTTTGTTTTGCCCATGTTGACCTGGTGCAAAGTTTCTTCTTGTAATAGCACATTTATCTGTATAGCATCTTTCGCCTTTTAGATACAGTTTTAATCCTTCACGACGACATAATCTACATACCGCCTCTGTATATCTTGCCATTTTAGCACCTCCTAATCCTTTGAATCTTTATTATACTCTTCTACGTTTTGGTGGTCTGCATCCATTATGAGGTACTGGAGTTACGTCTTTAATCATAGTAACTTCAAGACCTGTTGCTTGTAATGAACGGATAGCAGCTTCTCTACCTGCTCCTGGTCCTTTAACAAATACTTCTACTGTTTTTAATCCATGTTCCATAGCAGACTTAGCTGCAGTTTCAGCAGCCATTTGTGCAGCAAATGGAGTAGACTTTCTTGATCCTTTAAAGCCCAACTGTCCTGCACTAGCCCATGCGATTGTGTTGCCTTGTGTATCAGTTAGCGTAACAATAGAGTTGTTAAAAGTTGATTGAATATGCGCTTGACCGCGTTCAATATTTTTACGTTCTCTTTTTTTACGAGTCGTTTTTCTTTTCGCTACTTTTGCCATTCTTTCGCCCCTCCTTACCTATTTCTTTTTCTTACGTCCGACGGTTTTCTTAGGACCTTTTCTAGTACGAGCGTTTGTCTTAGTTTTTTGTCCTCTTACAGGCAATCCTTTAATATGACGGATTCCTCTATAGCATCTAATTTCTTTTAATCTCTTGATGTTTAAAGAAATTTCTCTTCTTAAATCCCCTTCAACCTGATGACTTTCATCAATAGCTTTTCTTAATGCATTGACTTCTTCTTCTGTTAAGTTCTTTACTCTTGTATCAGGGTTAACACCAGCAGTAGCTAATATATCATTAGAAGTTTTTCTGCCAATACCATATATATAAGTTAAGCCAATTTCTACTCTTTTATCTCTTGGTAAGTCAACACCAGCAATTCTGGCCATAGTAATTTACACCTCCTAATTCTCTTGGTACATAGTGATCATATAACTAACTATTTACTTTCTTATATGCAAGTTTCTTATATGCAAAGTATATTAAAATTTATTCTTTAGAGATCAGTAAAAAACTGATGCAGCCGCTCTAAAAAATGAATTACCACAATGTTATATTATACTATAAAACTTATAAAAAAACTAGTATTTTGTTATCCTTGTTTTTGCTTATGTTTTGGATTTTCACAGATTACCATTACTTTCCCTTTTCTTTTGATAATCTTGCATTTTTCGCAAATTGGTTTAACTGATGGTCTAACCTTCATTGTTATTCCTCCTTCAAGTAGAACACCTAAAAATTAACACTTTATTACAACCTACTTTTTCCGCCATGTTATTCTACCACGAGTTAAGTCATAAGGAGACAATTCTACTGTAACTTTATCGCCTGGTAAAATTTTGATAAAATGCATTCTTAACTTTCCAGATATATGAGCTAGAATCTCATGACCATTTTCAAGGTGTACAATAAACATAGCATTCGGTAGAGCTTCTTTCACTATACCTTCTACTTCAATTACATCTTGTTTAGACATGCGGCAATCAAACCTCCATTCTCAACCTAGGCATTTACACCTAGTCTTTCAAGCTCTCTTCTTATAAAAGCATTGCTTACTTTTTTATTATTTATAACCCGATCCTTCGTCTCTGCAGATATAATACCGAGCTTAACCAGATGCTTCAACTTTTTCTTCTTAGGTTTATCTGTTTTCCTAACATCGCCGTCTACAATTAGGACATATTCTTTATCAACTTTTTCTAAAACAATAAAGAATTTTCCTTTATCTCTTCCTTGAGTGGACTTTACTACTTGACCTATATTTATATCGCCTTGCTCCACGAAATGTCACCTCATTTACCTAGACTACAGAACCGTCAAGATTTCAGGTTCTCCTTTTGTAATAGCGATAGTATGTTCATAATGAGCAGAGTATTTCCCATCCAGTGTTATCACAGTCCATCCATCAGATAACACCTTCACTTCGTAGGTTCCTGCGTTGATCATCGGTTCTATAGCTAAAACCATCCCACTTTGAAGTCTTGGCCCTTTTCCCGGCGGTCCATAGTTTGGTACCTGGGGTTCTTCATGCATCTTTGTGCCGATGCCATGACCTACATAGTTTCTAACAACAGAAAATCCTTCTTTCTCTACGTAAGTTTGAATAGCATGAGAAATATCCGATAACCGGTTCCCTTCAAAGGCATATTTCAGTCCTTCGTAAAAGCTTTCTCTGGTTATCTTTATTAATTTTTCTGCCTCTTCACTAATCTTTCCAACAGCATGAGTCTTGGCAGCATCTCCATAATAACCTTCATAAAGTGCACCAATATCTATACTAATAATATCGCCATCTTCTAATCTTTTTAATCCAGGAATTCCATGCACTACTTCGTGATTGATTGACGTACATATACTAGCTGGAAAACCTCCATATCCTTTGAAGGCAGGAGTAGCACCTCTTTTTCTTATATGTTCTTCTGCTATAGTATCTAATTCCTTTGTTGTTACTCCTGGTTTAATTGCCTCTTTCAATAGCTCATGAGCTTCTGCTACAATTTTTCCAGCCCTACGCATTATTTCAATTTCCTGACGAGACTTCATGTAGATCATTAGGATCTTCTCCCCAAAGCATCAACAATCTCTTTAGAAACTATCGCTATATCTTGGTCGCCATTGATTACCATCAATAGGTCTCTTTCTTGATAATATTGAATTAATGGTTGAGTTTCTTTAAGATACACTTCTATTCTTTTAGAAACTGTTTCCTCAGTATCGTCTTCTCTTTGATATAACTTGCCACCACATTGGTCACATAGCTCACCCTTTGAAGAAGGGTTGAACTCTAAGTGATAAGTAGCTCCACACTCTTTGCAGATTCTTCTCCCCACTGCTCTTCTAACAAGTTTATCTTTATCTACTTCTATATTGATAACACGATCTAAAGAAATATCCATTTTTACTAATGCATTATCTAAAGCTTCTGCTTGAGGAACTGTCCTTGGAAAACCGTCTAATAAAAACCCATTCTTGCAGTCTTCTTGTTTTAAACGATCCTCTACGATTGCTACAACAAGTTCATCCGGTACTAAAAGACCTTGATCCATGTAAATTTTTGCTTTTTTTCCTAAGTCGGTTCCCTGCTTAATATTATATCTAAAAATATCCCCTGTTGAAATGTGGGGTACATGAAATTCATTTACAATGACCGACGCTTGAGTGCCTTTACCGGCCCCTGGTGGTCCTAGTAAAATTGTTCTCATTTCACCATCTCCTGGAGTAGATTTTGATGATATCATGGGGATTGGTTCCCCATGACAGATACCTCTTTACTAGTTACTTTAAAAATCCTTGATAATGTCTCATTAGCATTTGCGCCTCTACCTGTTTCATCGTTTCCAATGCTACCCCAACCACAATCAATATGGATGTTCCTCCAAAAGCGATAGGCATTCCTAGTAAGTTTAGGAATAGTGTTGGCAGTATAGCAATAACTGCTAGGAAAACTGCTCCAGCTAGAGTGATTCTATTTAATACCTTTGTTAAATAATCAGAAGTTGGTTTTCCAGGTCGAATTCCTGGAATGAAACCACCATTTTTCTTCATATTTGTAGCTACTTCAACTGGATTAAATGTGACTGCCGTATAGAAATAAGTAAAGAAAATAATCAGCAGTGCACTTAATAGGTTATAGATAAATATGCCCGGTCTTCCACTTGGAGATAACCATCTAGCTACAAATAAAGCAAAGCCACTAGTTTCACCTACAAAGAAAGCAATCGTCTGTGGAAAAGCTAATAGTGACATTGCAAAGATCACTGGAATTACTCCTGATTGATTCACCTTCAAAGGAATATGGGAACTTTGTCCACCATACATCTTTCTGCCCACAACTCTTTTTGCATACTGTACTGGAATTTTCCTAGTACCTTCCTGTATAGCAACTACACCAGCAACAATAGCTAATGCAATCACCACAAACAGAATAATCGTTATAGGAGAAATTTCACCTTGCCTTGTTAATACAAATGTTCTGTATACCCCATCAGGAATTCTAGAAACAATTCCTGCAAAGATCAGCAACGAAATACCGTTACCTACACCTTTTTCGGTAATTTGCTCTCCTAACCACATTAAAAAGGCTGTACCAGCGGTCAATGTTAGTACAACAACAATAATACTGAAGGTATCTCTAGAGATTAGCGCTCCTCTAAAAAGACCTACGCTAATTCCAGTAGCTTGAATTAATGCCAGTATAACTGTTCCGTATCTTGTATATTGAGCAATTTTTTTTCTACCTTCTTCTCCTTCTTTTGCCATTTCTTCTAAGCTAGGAATCGCAATAGTTAGAAGCTGCATGATAATAGAAGCAGTAATATAAGGTGTGATGCTTAGAGCAAAAATTGTCATATTACCGAAAGCACCACCAGAAAACATATCGAACATAGCAAGTAATCCAGCATTTTCAACAATGTTACGTACATAGGCGATATTTACACCTGGTACCGGTATAACAGAACCTAATCGAAAAACAAGCAACATCATGAAAGTGTATAGTATCCTACTTCTTAATTCAGGAATCTTCCAAGCGTTTTTCAAGGTAGATATCATCCTATATCACCTCTACTTTTCCACCAGCAGCTTCAATTTTTTCAACAGCTGATTGCGTAAACTTTGCAGCCTTCACTGTTAAATTCTTTTCTATATTACCATTACCTAAAATCTTTAAGCCGTCTTTCTCGATTTTTTTAATAACGCCTGCTTCTTTAAGAACTGCAGCTGTAATTTCTGTTCCATTTTCAAATCTATTTAGATCTTCAATATTTACAACACTAAACTGTTTTTTGAAAATGTTAGTAAATCCACGTTTTGGAAGACGTCTTATAAGAGGCATCTGTCCTCCCTCGAAACCAATTCTAACGCCGCCACCGCTACGAGAATTTTGGCCATTACTACCTCTTCCAGCAGTTTTACCAAGTCCGCTACCAGTACCTCTACCTTTTCTTTTCGTCTTTTTTACAGCACCTTCAGCAGGTCTAAGCTCATGTAACTTCATCTTTACACCTCCTTATTTATGCTTCTACAACTTCTACTAAGTGTTTTACTCTTTCAATCATGCCTCTAATTTGAGCATTATCAGGCTTTTCTACTACTTGACCAACCTTAGATAATCCCAATGCTTCAACTGTTTTTCTTTGTTTTGGTAGTGAACCAATAACGCTTTTTATCAGTTTGATATTTACATTTGCCATAGTATTTTCCCTCCTAACCTAAGAGTTCTTCTATGGATTTGCCTCTTAGTCTAGCTACATCCTCTGCTCTTTTTAAATTTCTTAAGCCATCCATTGTAGCATTTACCATATTTCTTGAGTTGTTTGAACCTAAAGACTTTGCTCTTACATCCTTCACTCCTGCTAACTCTAGTACCGCACGAACTGGTCCCCCAGCAATGATACCAGTACCCTCTGAAGCAGGCATAATTAATACATTGCCAGCACCGAAGTGTCCAATGATTTTGTGAGGAACTGTGGTCTTAACAATTGGTACCTTGATTAGATTTTTCTTTGCATCTTGGATTCCTTTTCTAATAGCATCTGGGATTTCCATAGCTTTTCCAGATCCTACTCCCACATGTCCGTTTTCATCTCCAACTACTACTAAAGCAGCAAATCTGAAGTTTCTACCGCCCTTTACAACCTTAGTAACACGTCTTATGTCAACAACTTGTTCTTTTAAATCAAGTTGACTAGCATCTATACGCTTGCGTAGCATTTATTTCCCTCCTTCTTATTAAAAGTTAAGTCCGGCTTCTCTTGCACCTTCTGCCATCGCTTTTACTCTTCCATGATAAATATATCCACCACGATCAAAAGTCACAGTTGTAATACCTTTTTCTAAAGCTCTTTTAGCTACTAACTGTCCTACTAATTTCGCAGCATTCTGGTTGCCTGTAGCTTCAGCTTGCTGTTTGATTTCTTTATCCATAGTTGAAGCTGCTGCTAAGGTTTGACCATTTTCGTCATTGATGACTTGAGCATAAATGTTATTTAAACTTCTATATACATTTAATCTTGGACGCTTAGCTGTACCAGAGACTTTATTACGAACTCTCTGATGTCTTTTCATTCTTGTAAGGTTCTTACTTACCTTCTTGATCACCTTATTTCACTCCTTTCTATTACTTACCAGTCTTACCTTCTTTACGTCTGATCACTTCATCCGAATATTTAATTCCTTTACCTTTGTATGGCTCAGGTTTTCTTAATTCACGGATTTTAGCTGCATAGTTTCCAACAGCCTGCTTGTTAATTCCTTTAACAAGAATTTCAGTTTGAGAAGGTACTTCTGTTGTAACACCCTCTGGATCCACCATTTCTACTGGGTGAGAAAAACCTAAGCTAAGCACTAGTTTGTCACCTTGCTTATTTGCTCTGTAACCAACACCAACCAATTGTAACTTTTTCTCATATCCCTTCACTACACCATCAACCATATTAGCCACTAGCGATCTTGATAAACCATGTAAAGATCTATGTTTTTTGTTGTTAGTTGGTCTTTCAACAACAATCGTGTTTTCTTCTTGCTTTATAGTAATATCTTTATGAATTTGTTCTGTCAGCATCCCCTTCGGGCCTTTAACAGTAACAACATTATTCTCATCAACTTTCACTTCAACTTCATTCGATAGCTCTATTGGCTTAACACCTATTCTTGACATATTTGCACCTCCTTTAAAGTTATTACGATTACCAGATGTAAGCGACAACCTCTCCGCCAACGCCTTCTTTTCTAGCAATTTTATCCGTAATAATTCCTTTAGATGTAGAAATAATCGCTATTCCTAGCCCACCTAATACCCTTGGAATTTCATCTTTTTTAGCATAAACTCTTAACCCTGGCTTTGAAATACGCTTTATACCTGTGATAACTTTTTCTTTGTTTTTTCCGTATTTTAACTGCATTCTAATGATACCTTGTTTTCCGTCTTCAATTACATCGAATCCTTTTACAAAACCTTCTTCAAGAAGAATGTTTGCAATTTCCTTTTTTACATTAGACGCAGGAATATCTACTGTTTCATGTTTCACCGCACTGGCGTTCCTAACCCGTGTAAGCATATCTGCAATTGGATCTGTCATTGTCATAACCTTTTACCTCCTTCCCGATTTTACCAGCTAGCTTTTTTCACACCTGGTATTTGCCCCTTGTAGGCTAGTTCTCTAAAGCATATACGACATATACCAAATTTTCTTAAATAAGCATGTGGTCTTCCACAAATTTTACATCTAGTATACTCTCTTGTTTGATATTTTTGTTTTCTTTGTTGCTTTACTTTTAGAGATGTTTTTGCCACTACATGTACCTCCTTCTTATTTTACGAAAGGCATTCCCATTAACTTTAACAACTCACGACTCTCTTCATCTGTTTTAGCAGTGGTGACAAAGATAATATCCATTCCGCGAACTTTTTCCACTTGATCGTACTCAATCTCTGGGAAAATCAATTGCTCTTTGATTCCTAGTGCATAGTTTCCTCTACCGTCGAAGGCTTTAGCACTTACCCCTCTAAAGTCTCTTACCCTTGGTAGTGCAACATTTACTAATCTATCTACAAATTCATACATCTTTTCGCCTCTTAAGGTAACCTTAGCACCTATTGACATACCTTCACGCACTTTAAAGTTAGAAACTGATTTTTTAGCTTTAGTAATAACAGGCTTTTGTCCAGCTATTGTAGCCAATTCCTTCACCGCAACTTCAAGACTTTTAGCATTGTCCTTAGCGTCACCAATTCCCATATTAATAACAACTTTTTCAAGTTTTGGAATTTCCATCACATTGCTATAACCAAATTTTTCCATCATCGCTGCTGCAATTTCATTTTTATATTTTTCTCTTAATCTAGCCATTACTAGACTTACCTCCCTTCTTCACTTTAGTCTAATACTTCGCCAGTCTTTTTGCTTACCCTTACTTTTTCACCGTTTTGTAAAAGCTTATATCCAACTCTAACACCTTGGTTAGCTTTTTTCTCAAAGAACATTACATTAGATGCATGGATAGGAGCTTCATGGCGTATAATACCTCCCTGCTGTGTTCTTGGGTTTGGTTTTTGGTGTTTTGTCACCATATTTACGCCTTCAACAATCACTCTATTTACTTTCGGTAATACTTGTAGTACTTTACCTACTTTAGATTTATCTTTTCCAGCTATAACTACTACTGTGTCACCTTTTTTCATACGCATTTGTAACACCTCCTCGTTTATAATACTTCTGGAGCTAGGGAAACGATCTTCATAAATTCTTTATCTCTTAACTCTCTTGCTACCGGTCCAAAAATACGTGTACCCATTGGTTGTTTGTCTTCTTTAATAACCACAGCAGCATTTTCGTCAAATCGAATATAGAAACCATCTTTACGTCTCACAGGAGCCTTTGTTCTAACTACAACCGCTCTTACAACTTGACCTTTCTTTACAACTCCTCCTGGTGTTGCACTCTTAACAGCACAGATGATAACATCACCTATTCTTGCATATCTTCTTTTTGTTCCACCTAGTACGCGGATACAAAGTAATTCTTTCGCACCTGAGTTATCTGCAACAGTAAGCCGTGATTCCTGTTGGATCATAGCAATACCTCCTTTTCCTCTTCTCTCTTACTTAGCTTGTTCTATCACTCTAACAAGTCTCCATCTTTTGTCCTTTGACAATGGTCTTGTTTCCATAATTCTTACTTTATCACCAATTCCACATTCGTTCATTTCATCATGGGCTTTATATTTAGTCGTTCTCTTAACTGCTTTGCCGTATAAAGGATGACGAACAAAATCTTCTACTAATACTACGATCGTTTTGTCCATTTTATCACTTACTACACGACCTGTTCTAATCTTTCTTCTTCCTCTTTCCACGAGTTTGGCCTCCCTTCCACCTTGCATCATAATCCAATTAGGAATTTACGTTATTTATTTCACGCTGTCTAATGATTGTTTTAATTCTAGCGATATCTTTGCGAACGTTTCTGATTCTCAAAGGGTTTTCAAGCTGGCCGGTCGCTAATTGGAAACGCAAGTTGAATAATTCACTTTTTGAATCAGCTAATTTTTGTTGCAATTCAACATCAGTCATATCTATTAACATATTAGCTTTCATCAGCTTCACCACCCTTTACTTCTAATTCTTGGCGTGTTACAAACTTACACTTGATTGGTAATTTATGCATAGCAAGTCTAAGCGCTTCTCTTGCTTTTTCTTCAGATACTCCAGCTAATTCAAACATTACTCTACCTGGCTTAACAACTGCTACCCAAAACTCTGGTGAACCTTTACCAGCACCCATACGAGTTTCAGCAGGTTTTTTTGTTACAGGCTTGTGAGGGAAAATTTTAATCCAAACTTTACCCCCTCTTTTAATAGATCTTGTCATAGCAATACGAGCAGCTTCTATTTGATTAGAGGTAATCCATGCTGGTTCTAAAGCCATAATTCCAAATTCTCCGTAGGAAACTTTGTTTCCTCTTGTGGCTTCACCTGTCATTTTACCCCTATGCACTCTACGGCGTTTTACTCTTTTAGGCATTAACATGCACTATTCCTCCTTCCTTCAAGGCATATCTGTTACTTGTTTTCTGTATTTTTAGCACTTTCTTCTACAACTACAGTTCTTTTCGTAGGCAATATTTCACCTTTATATATCCATACCTTTACACCTAGTTTTCCATAAGTGGTCATAGCTTCAGCAAAACCATAATCAATATCCGCTCTTAATGTGTGTAATGGAACATTTCCCTCATTGTATCCTTCTGAACGAGCCATTTCTGCCCCACCAAGTCTACCTGAAGTTAATACTTTGATTCCTTTAGCACCTGAACGCATTGCTCTTTGCATAGCTTGCTTCATTGCTCTTCTGAAGGATACCCTTCTTTCTAATGAAAATGCAATGTTTTCAGCTACTAATTGAGCATCTGTTTCTGGTCTTTTTACTTCTACTACGTTTACTGCTACGTTTTTGTTTGTCATTTTTTCTAACTGCTTTTTAAGTTCTTCAACACCTTGCCCACCTTTACCAATAACCATTCCTGGTTTTGCTGTGTGAACATTTATCTTAACGCGATTGTTAGCGGCTCTTTCAATTTCTATTTTAGAAATTCCCGAAACAAAAAGCTTTTCTTTTACGTATTTTCGGATTTTATGGTCTTCGACGAGTAGGTCTGAATAATCTTTTTTATTGGCATACCATTTGGCATCCCAGTCTTTAATGATACCTACCCTCAATCCGTGTGGACTCACCTTTTGACCCATTATTTTCCCTCCTTAAATCCTATTTTTCTTTTAGCACAACACCGATATGACTTGTTCTTTTTCTAATTGTAGTGGCACGACCCATAGCTCTTGGTCTAAAACGTTTCATTGTAGGTCCTTGGTCCGCATAAATCTCTGCCACATATAGACTATCTCTATCCATACTATAGTTATTTTCCGCATTAGCTAAAGCCGACTTAACAACTTTTTCTACGATTGGTGCAGCCGCTTTAGGTGTATACTTTAATATCGCTAAAGCTTCATCAACTTTTTTTCCTCTAACTAAATCAACAACTTGTTGAGCTTTTCTAGGAGCGATCCTGACAAATTTTGCAATTGCTTTTGCTTCCATGGAATGACCTCCTTTCATAATGTAGATCAAACGATCAAACATTCCACCAAATCAAAGTTTATTTTCTTTTTGTTGTTTTATCGTTATCATCATGTCCTCTATAGGTTCTAGTTAAAGCAAACTCTCCTAATTTATGCCCTACCATATCCTCAGTAACGTATACAGGAATGTGTTTTCTACCATCATGTACAGCAATCGTATGTCCGAGCATTTGTGGAAAAATAGTAGATGCTCTTGACCATGTTTTGATAACTTTCTTTTCATCCTTTTCGTTCATTTCTTCGATCTTTTTTAATAAACCAGCATGAACAAAAGGTCCTTTTTTAAGTGATCTACCCATGACTTTTCCTCCCTTCACAAGTATGTGTCTATCTATACCTTCATATTATCTGACTAAATTATTTCTTTCTTCTAGATACAATAAACTTGTTTGACGCTTTTTTCTTGTCACGTGTTTTGTATCCAAGAGCAGGTTTACCCCATGGTGTAACTGGTGATGGTCTACCGATAGGAGATCTACCTTCCCCTCCACCGTGTGGATGATCGTTAGGATTCATTGCAGAACCTCTTACTGTAGGTCTAATACCCATATGTCTTTTTCTACCAGCTTTACCGATAGTGATATTTTCATGCTCTAAATTTCCTACTTCACCAACAGTAGCTTTACAGTCGATAGCAATTTGTCTAATTTCACCTGACGGTAATCTTAGTAATGCATATTTGCCTTCCTTCGCCATTAACTGTGCTGAGTTACCAGCGGCTCTTGCGATCTGTCCGCCTTTACCAGGTTTCATTTCAATGTTGTGTACTACTGTACCAACAGGAATGTTTCTTAGTGGCAAAGCGTTCCCTATCTTGATATCTACGTCAGGTCCTGATTGCACCACATCTCCAGCTTTTAAATGATTTGGAGCAATGATATATCTTTTTTCTCCATCAGCATAGTTTAAAAGTGCAATGTTTGCAGTTCTATTTGGATCATATTCAATTGAAGCAACGTTGGCTGGGATGCCATCTTTGTTTCTTTTAAAGTCAATAATTCTATACTTTCTTTTCATACCGCCACCTCTATGGCGTACGGTGATCTTTCCTTGAGCATTTCTACCACCAGTTTTAGAAATAGTTTCTAATAAAGACTTTTCTGGTTCTACCCTTGTTAATTCTTCAAATGTAGAAACTGTCATTTGTCTTCTAGCTGGTGAAGTAGGATTAAACTTTTTAACACCCATTACTGTTTCCCTCCTTCGTAATACAAATCAGTCATTACATTCCTTCAAATAACTCGATTTCTTTGCTATCTTGTGTTAAAGTAATGATCGCTTTTTTCCAGTCCGCTCTTCTGCCAACATTTCTACCCATTCTTTTAACTTTACCCTTCATGTTAACTGTGTTCACTTTCTCCACCTTAACACTAAAGATTTTTTCAATGGCTCTTCTAATTTCTGTTTTGTTGGCTTTTCTATCTACAACAAAAGCATATTTTTTGTCGGCGATGTCTTGCATGCTTTGTTCAGTAACTAATGGCCTAATAACAATATCGTGTGGATTTGTCATTATGCGTACACCTCCTCCACTTTTTGAACCGCATCTTTGGTAATGATAAATTTATCATATTTTAAGATATCATATACATTTAATGTATTTACAGAAGTCGTATCAACACCAGGGATATTTCTAGCTGATTTAATCACAGCGTCATTTTTATCTCCTGTTACAATTAATGCCTTTTTATCAACCTTTAGGTTTTTAAGGATATTCAGCATTTCTTTTGTTTTTGGTAATTGTAAAGATAACTCATCTAGTACAATTAGTTCATTGCTATTCACTTTTGAACTTAGGGCTGATTTCATAGCAAGTCTTCTTACCTTCTTTGGTAATGTATAGCTATAATCTCTTGGTTTTGGTGCAAAGATGGTTCCACCACCAACCCATAGCGGCGAACGAATACTTCCGTGACGTGCGCGACCTGTTCCTTTTTGTCTCCAAGGCTTTCTACCGCCACCTCTTACTTCTGCTCTGGTTTTAGCAGACTGTGTTCCTTGTCTTTTATTCGCTAACTGATTCTTTACAACTTCATAAAGTACATGTCGATTTACTTCTACGCCAAACACGTTCTCATTTAATTCTATTTCACTTACTTGTTCTCCAGACACATTGTATACAGCTACTTTAGGCATAGCAATTCCTCCTTTCTAATCAGATTATTTTCCTTGTTTTATTGTTTCTTTGATGATTAATAATCCTTTTTTAGGTCCTGGCACAGCACCTTTTACTAAAAGTGCATTTCTTTCCACGTCTACTTTTACTACTTCTAGGTTTTGCACAGTTACTTGTACCGCACCCATATGCCCAGGTAATTTTTTACCTTTAAATACTCTAGATGGGAATGAAGATGCTCCCATTGATCCAGGTCTTCTATGGTATCTAGAACCGTGGGATTCTGGTCCTCTACTTTGACCATGTCTTTTAATAACACCTTGGAAACCCTTACCTTTAGAAATACCTGTAATATCTACTTTTTGTCCTGCTTGGAAGGTATCCACTTTGATTTCTTGTCCTACTGTAAATTCAGTTGGATTTTCTAATCTAAATTCCTTCAACCTTCTTCTAATCGTTACGCCAGCCTTTTCAAAGTGTCCTTTCAATGGCTTGCCAACATTTTTTTCCTTGATTTCTCCGTAGCCTATTTGAACAGCATTGTATCCATCCGTCTCTGTTGTTTTCACTTGAGCTACAACGTTAGGATCTACCTGAATTACTGTTACAGGCACTACTAAACCGCTTTGATCGAAAACTTGAGTCATCCCAATTTTTCTTCCGATAATACCTTTCATCACTACACCTCCTATTAATCTTACAGCGGATTACACATCATGTATAATCATACTAAGATAGGATGAATTCATCACTTTATCTTAGTCAAACTGACATTATAATTTAATTTCAATATCCACACCAGCTGGTAAATCTAATCTCATTAAAGCATCAACAGTTTTTGGTGTTGGGCTTAAGATATCGATTAATCTTTTGTGTGTTCTCATTTCAAACTGCTCTCTTGAATCCTTATATTTGTGAACTGCTCTTAATATCGTAATGATTTGCTTTTCTGTCGGCAATGGAACCGGACCAGAAACCTCAGCACCACTTCTTTTTGCAGTTTCAACGATTTTTTCAGCCGATTGATCTAACACCTTATGATCATACGCCTTTAATCTAATTCTAATTTTTTGTTTAACTTTTGCTGTTGCCATTAACTTTCCCTCCCTTTCATCGCACGTGATTTCTTTTTACGTACGACCTCGACCACTTATACACTGTTCCGGGTGTGTTGATATTTTTTTAAAGAACATCATACAGTAGTCTTGTCGCCCGATTCATAGATCTAGACATTTCTCCACGAAAATTTCCCTTGCAGGCAACCTTTCGCTTCATCGCCTCAATGAATATTAAATAAACATGTCAAACAGACACTAGTATATTTTATATCATCCTGTTATAAATATCAAGCCTATTTTTAATATTTATTAAAAGTTTTACTGTGTTTTTTTCTAGAGTATAATGCAAATTTAGAAGAAGAGAAAAACCCCTTCTTCTAAATTTAATCTTAAAAGTTAATTACTCAATAATAGAAGCAACTACACCAGCGCCTACAGTTCTTCCACCTTCACGGATCGCAAATCTTAAACCTTCTTCTGTAGCGATTGGGCTAATTAATTCGATTTCCATTGTAATGTTGTCTCCTGGCATTACCATTTCTGTTCCTTCTGGTAACTTGATGCTTCCTGTTACGTCTGTTGTTCTGAAATAAAACTGTGGTCTGTATCCATCAAAGAATGGTGTATGTCTTCCACCTTCTTCTTTTTTCAATACATATACCTCTGCTTTAAACTTTGTATGAGGCTTAATTGTACCAGGCTTTGCTAATACTTGTCCTCTTTCGATTTCTGTTCTTTGGATACCTCTTAGTAATACCCCTACGTTGTCTCCTGCTTCTGCTTGGTCTAGTAATTTTCTAAACATTTCTACCCCTGTTACGATTAACTTTCTTGATTCTTCTGCTAATCCTACTAACTCTATTTCGTCTTGTACTTTTACTACGCCTCTTTCTACTCTTCCTGTTGCAACTGTTCCTCTACCTGTAATAGAGAATACGTCCTCTACTGGCATTAGGAATGGCTTGTCGATATCTCTTTCTGGTTGTGGGATGTATTCGTCGATGATTTCAAACATCTCTACAATCTTTGTTCCCCAATCACTGTCTGGATCATTTAATGCTTGTAAAGCTGATCCTTTGATTACTGGTGTGTCATCTCCTGGGAACTCATACTCGTTTAATAGGTCTCTGATTTCCATTTCTACTAACTCTAATAATTCTTCGTCATCTACCATATCACACTTGTTCATGAATACTACGATGTATGGTACACCTACTTGTCTTGATAGTAGGATATGCTCTCTTGTTTGTGGCATTGGACCATCCGCTGCTGATACTACTAAGATCGCTCCGTCCATTTGTGCTGCTCCTGTGATCATGTTCTTTACATAGTCAGCATGGCCTGGGCAGTCTACGTGTGCGTAGTGTCTGTTGTTTGTTTCGTACTCAACGTGTGCTGTTGAAATTGTGATTCCTCTTTCTCTTTCTTCTGGTGCTTTATCGATTTGGTCAAAGGCTACTGCTGAACCTGTTCCTAATCTTTTGTTTAATGTCATTGTAATCGCTGCTGTTAATGTTGTTTTACCATGGTCAACGTGTCCTATTGTTCCTATGTTTACATGGGGTTTATTTCTTTCATATTTTGCTTTTGCCATTTTTTACTCCTCCTCGTTTTTAACGTATTAAGTAAAAGTATTTTATACTATTTATCTATAAGGTAGGATAGCAGATCAAATGCTTAAACCTGCTACCCAGTTTTCACTATTGTTTTCCAGCAACCACTTTTTCAGCAATACTTGCTGGAACTTGCTCATAATGACTGAAGTGCATAGAGTATACCGCACGACCCTGTGTTTTAGAACGTAGGTCTGTAGCGTATCCAAACATTTCAGATAGTGGTACATGACATTTGATCACCTGTACTCCACCTGTTCTTGGCTCCATTCCTTCAATTTTACCACGTCTTGAGTTTAGATCACCCATAACGTCTCCCATATAATCCTCAGGAGTTGTTACCTCCACTCTCATATATGGTTCTAGTAAGGCTGGTTTCGCTTTCTTCATACCATCTTTGAAAGCCATAGAACCAGCAATTTTAAATGCCATTTCAGAAGAGTCAACTTCATGATAAGATCCGTCAAACAGTTCTACTCTCATGTCAACTACTTCGTAGCCAGCCAATATACCATTGCTCATAGCTTCTTGAATACCGGCATCAACAGCAGGAATATATTCTCTTGGAATAGCTCCCCCAACGACCTGGTTATCGAAACGGTATCCTTGACCTGGTTCTTGTGGGATAAGACGGATTTTAACATGTCCGTACTGTCCACGACCCCCAGATTGTTTAGCGTATTTACCCTCAACCTCTACAGCTTGAGTGATTGTCTCTTTATATGCAACTTGAGGTTTACCTACATTTGCCTCTACTTTGAACTCCCTCATCATTCTATCTACAATGATTTCAAGGTGAAGTTCTCCCATACCTGCAATGATGGTTTGCCCTGTTTCTTCATCTGTATAAGTTTTAAAGGTTGGGTCCTCTTCAGCAAGTTTCTGTAAAGCAACCCCCATTTTTTCTTGAGCAGCTTTGGTTTTTGGCTCAATCGCTACATGAATAACTGGTTCTGGAAACTCCATAGACTCTAGTACTACTACATTGTTAGGATCACATAGCGTATCCCCTGTAGTTGTATCCTTTAAACCTACAGCAGCTGCAATATCACCAGCATATACTTCTGTGATTTCTTCTCTTGTATTGGCATGCATTTGAAGAATACGTCCAATTCTCTCTTTTTTCCCTTTTGTAGAGTTTAAGATATAAGAACCAGACTCAAGCTTTCCCGAATAAACTCGGAAAAAAGCTAATTTTCCTACATATGGATCCGCCATAATTTTGAAAGCTAATGCTGAAAACGGCTCATCATCATCCGCATGTCTTTCAATTTCTTGTTCGGTGTCTTCTGTTACACCTTTAATAGCTGGGATATCCAGTGGTGAAGGCATATAAGTTACAACAGCATCTAATAGACGTTGTACCCCTTTGTTTTTATAAGAAGAACCACACAATACTGGTGTCATTTGAGTAGCAATCGTACCTCTTCTGATTCCAGCAATGATTTCTTCTTCTGTAAACTCTTCACCCTCTAAATAACGCATCATTAATTCTTCATCAGTTTCAGCCACTGCCTCAACTAGTATTTCTCTATACTCATTAGTAACATCTCTCATATCCTCAGGGATGTCTACGATCTCAGTCTCTTGACCTAAATCATCTTTATACATGGTTGCATTCATCTTTACCAAGTCAATGATTCCCTTGAAGGTATCTTCAGCACCAATTGGGATCTGAATAGGTATCGCATTGGCACCTAATCTCTCCTTCATCATTTTTACAGCTTGAAAGAAATCAGCACCTAAGATATCCATTTTGTTTACAAAGGCCATTCTTGGTACTCTATACTTATCCGCTTGTCTCCAAACAGTTTCAGATTGAGGTTCAACCCCACCTTTTGCACAGAATACAGCTACTGAACCGTCCAATACTCTTAGAGATCTTTCTACCTCTACAGTAAAGTCCACGTGACCTGGTGTATCTATGATGTTGATTCTATGATCTTCCCATTGACAGGTAGTAGCAGCTGAAGTGATAGTAATACCTCTCTCTTTTTCCTGCTCCATCCAGTCCATTTGCGATGCACCCTCGTGGGTTTCACCTAATTTTCTAATTCTGCCGGCATAAAACAATATTCTCTCTGTAGTTGTTGTTTTACCAGCATCAATGTGTGCCATAATACCAATATTTCTTATTTTTTCTAGTGGAAACTGCCTTGCCACTGTCATCCTCCTTCCATAGGAAACGAAACATTTACAGTGATTTTTAGCAACTAATATACATTAGCATATCCAAAAACTACTATTTTAATCATTATTTTACCATCTGTAATGAGCAAATGCTTTGTTTGCTTCCGCCATTTTATGTGTATCTTCTCTTTTCTTCACTGATGCTCCTGTGTTGTTAGCGGCATCCATAATTTCTTTTGCTAATTTTTCATCCATGCCTTTTTCGCCTCTTTTTTTGGTATAGCCTACCAACCATCTGATTCCTAGAGTTTCTCTTCTCTCAGGTCTTACCTCTATTGGTACTTGGTAGTTAGCTCCACCAACACGTCTTGCCTTAACTTCTAGTATTGGCATGATGTTGTTCATAGCTTTTTCAAAAACTTCAACTGGCTCTTCTCCAGTTCTTTCTTTTATTAAATCGAAGGCATCATAAACAATTCTTTGAGCTGTTCCTTTTTTACCATCTAACATAATGCCATTGATTAATTTTGTAACAACTTTGCTACCATACATAGGATCTGGTAACACTTCTCTTTTAGGTACATTCCCTTTTCTTGGCACTTTTCTTCCCTCCTCAATGAATGAAATTGTTCATCGGTACTCGACAACCAATTTAAAGATTGCCGTCGTGCGCAGTTCAATGCTTTATATATATGCATCATCGCTCCGACGTCTACTATTTTTTCTTAGGTCTCTTTGCACCGTACTTTGATCTTGCTTGCTGTCTGTTAGCTACACCTGCAGTATCTAATGTACCTCTAACAATATGGTATCTAACCCCTGGTAAGTCTTTTACCCTTCCACCTCTGATTAGAACAACACTATGCTCTTGAAGGTTATGACCAATTCCTGGGATATAAGCTGTTACTTCAATACCATTTGTAAGTCTTACCCTAGCTACTTTTCTTAACGCTGAGTTAGGCTTTTTAGGTGTAACAGTTTTAACAGAAGTACAAACTCCTCTTTTTTGTGGAGAACTTTTGTCGGTAGCTACTCTTCTCAAAGAGTTGAAACCTTTTTGTAATGCAGGAGCTGTTGATTTTTCTTGAATTTCTTTTCTACCTTTACGTACTAACTGGCTTATTGTTGGCATCCATCGCACCTCCTTCCAATAAAAAGCTTTAAACATAGAAAAACTTTTATCTTTTTTGCAATATAAGATAAAATATTTTTGCCAAATTTAAGTGCAAACTACTCACTACTTTAATATCGCTACGGCCGCTGCACTAACATCGATACCGCAGGCTTTACCAAGTTTTTTCATGGAATCAACAAAGACAATTTCTACACCTTTATTGCTAGCGGTGTTCTTAAGTTTTTCCACTAGATACATTTCTGCATCCTCCGCTAAGTAAAGCGTCTTTACTTTATCTTCAGCTAACGCCTTGTTGGTTTGCTTAACGCCAACCACCTTATTATTGGCCATCTGCAGAGAATCTAACATAAAAGTTTCCTCCTTTTTCGTAGATCTGGGAGACTTTTAGTCTCCCAGTTAAAAGTCCACTTTTATTCTGAAATTTTCCATCTTGATCTCACTGTACTGTGTGCAACACTCACAATGCTGTGTATAACACACTTAAATATTCTAACACTTGTTAATTAGTGTGTCAACTACTTATTTATTAAGTTGATGTTAGAACTTTATCCCTCATCTTTGAAAAAAAATGGTTTTTATTCCTCTTCTTTTTCTTCCATATCTTCTGGTGTTTCATCTTCTGTACTTAAGGCAATATTCTTATATCGTTTCATTCCTGTACCAGCAGGAATTAGTTTACCAATAATTACATTTTCCTTCAGTCCTATCAGGTAGTCTTCCTTACCCTTGATAGCAGCCTCCGTTAAAACTCTTGTAGTTTCTTGGAAAGATGCAGCAGATAAGAAGGATTCTGTAGCTAATGAAGCTTTAGTAATACCTAGTAGGGTTACTGTATAGGTCGCTTCTTTTTTACCTTCTTCTGTTGCCTTTTCATTTACTTCTTTTAAGTCAAATACAGTTTCCAGTGCTCCAGGTAACAAGTCAGTATCACCAGAATCTTCAACCTTTGCCTTACTCAACATCTGTCTTACAATAACCTCAACATGCTTATCGTTGATATCAACACCCTGTAGACGGTACACCCTCTGTACTTCTTTAATGATATAGTTTTCAACACCTTCTACACCCTTGATTTTAAGAATATCATGAGGATTTACAGATCCTTGTGTAATTTCATCTCCAGCTTCAATAACCTGACCTTGTTTTACTTTTACTCTAGAACTGTAAGGAATCTCATACTTTTTCTCCTCAGTAGCATTTCTTACAACAACTTCACGTTTTCTTCTAGACTCTAGAACTTCAATGGTACCTCCGATTTCACTAATAATAGCTAATCCCTTTGGTTTCCTTGCCTCAAACAATTCCTCTACCCTCGGCAAACCTTGAGTAATATCCGCACCGGCAACCCCGCCAGTATGGAAGGTTCTCATAGTAAGCTGTGTTCCTGGTTCTCCAATAGACTGTGCAGCAATAATACCTACAGCCTCTCCTACCTGAACAGCTTCGCCAGTAGCTAAGTTTCTACCATAACAAGTTGCACATACACCGTGCCTTGTTTTACAATTTAATGCTGTTCTAATTTTTACTTTTTCTAAACCGACAGTAATGATTCTTTCTGCATCTTCTTCAGTGATCATAGCATCTTTAGCAACCATCACTTCTCCAGTTTCAGGGTGAAGAATATCTTCTAATGCATGTCTGCCAACTAGTCTATCATATAGTTCTTCAATTACTTCGTTGCCATCCTTAAAGGCAGAAGCTACAATGCCTTCTGTGGTACCACAATCAATTTCCCGAATAATAATATCTTGACTAACATCTACAAGACGTCTAGTTAGATATCCTGAGTCAGCAGTTCTAAGGGCAGTATCCGCCAATCCTTTTCTAGCCCCATGAGTAGAAATAAAGTATTCTAGTACAGATAAGCCTTCACGGAAGTTAGCTTTAATCGGCATTTCCACCGTATGGCCAGAGGCATTTGCCATCAATCCCCTCATACCACCTAGCTGTCTAATTTGGTTTTTACTACCCCTAGCACCTGAGTGAGCCATGATAAATACATTATTTAATCTATCCAAGCCCGCCATTAGGGCATCGGTAACTTTTTCTGTCGTTTCCGTCCAGGTTTCAATAACTCTTTCGTATCTTTCTTCATCAGAGATTAATCCTCTTCTATAGGCCTTCTCATACTTATCGACTTTTTCTTCAGCTTCTGAAATCAGCTCTGGTTTTTCATCTGGCACTTCCATATCTGATACGGCTATAGTGATAGCACCTTTAGTAGAGAACTTAAAGCCTGTTTGTTTTATATAGTCCAACATAATAGAAGTAGTTGTATTGCCCAACTTTCTAAAGGACTTATCAATAACTTTTCCTAAAGCCTTTTTGTCACATAAAAAGTCAACTTCCAAAGCATATAAATCCTTGGTACGATCTACAAAACCTAAGTTTTGAGGTATTTTTTCATTAAAAATAAATCTGCCAACAGTACTTTCTACTAACTTTCCTGGATCTTCTTTGTTTAACTTTGTTCTCACCTTAACCCTAGCATGTAGGTCTACCACTCCGGTATCATAGGCCATCAGCATTTCTTCAAAATCTTTAAAGATCATGCCTTCTCCTTTAACACCAGGTACTTCAATGGTAAGATAATAACTGCCCAACACCATATCCTGTGTTGGTGTAGTGATTGGCTGCCCATCCTTTGGAGCTAGTATATTGTTAGGCGCCAGCATTAAAAATCTAGCTTCTGCCTGAGCTTCGACAGATAATGGTACGTGTACCGCCATTTGATCTCCATCGAAATCTGCATTATAAGCAGTACATACCAATGGATGCAGCTTAATCGCCTTACCTTCTACTAGGATTGGTTCAAAGGCTTGAATCCCTAATCTATGCAGGGTAGGTGCTCTATTAAGCAACACAGGATGTTCTTTGATTACCTCTTCCAATACATCCCATACCTCTGGTTTTACCTTTTCCACCATACGTTTCGCACTTTTAATATTATGAGCATAATTATTCTCTACAAGTTTTTTCATGACAAAGGGCTTGAATAGCTCCAAGGCCATCTTTTTAGGCAGACCACATTGATAAAACTTCAGTTCGGGGCCAACAACAATAACTGAACGTCCTGAATAGTCTACACGCTTTCCTAAAAGGTTTTGTCTGAAACGTCCTTGCTTACCCTTTAGCATATCGGAAAGTGACTTCAGTGGTCTGTTTCCAGGACCTGTTACAGGCTTTCCTCTTCTGCCGTTATCAATTAAGGCATCTACTGCCTCCTGCAGCATCCTTTTTTCGTTTCTAACAATGATATCAGGAGCACCTAAATCTAATAATCGCTTCAAACGATTGTTACGATTGATTACTCTTCGATATAGATCGTTTAAATCAGAGGTAGCAAATCTACCACCGTCCAATTGCACCATAGGTCTTAAGTCAGGAGGAATTACTGGCACGGCATCTACAATCATCCACTCAGGTTTATTACCAGATTGTCTAAATGCCTCTACCACCTCAAGACGTCTAATGGTTCGTACTCTTTTTTGTCCAGTACTTTCCTTCAACTTGTGCTTTAGCTCTTTTGATAGTTCTTCAAGATTAATTCTAGACAGTATTTCTTTAACCGCCTCGGCCCCCATAGCAGCCTTAAAGTTAGATCCATACTTTTCTAACCCTTCACTATATTCCTTCTCAGTCAAAATCTGCTTTTCAGTTAAAGGTGTTTCTCCTGGCTCTATTACAATATAAGCTGCAAAGTACAGTACTTTTTCTAGGGATCTTGGCGACATGTCTAATAATAATCCCATCCTACTAGGTATACCTTTAAAATACCAAATGTGAGACACTGGGGCAGCTAACTCTATATGTCCCATTCTTTCTCTTCTTACTTTGGACTTTGTTACTTCAACACCACAACGATCACATACAACTCCTTTGTATCTGACACGCTTATACTTACCACAGTGACATTCCCAATCTTTTGTGGGTCCAAAAATTTTCTCACAGAACAATCCCTCTTTTTCAGGCTTTAATGTTCTGTAGTTAATAGTTTCAGGTTTTTTAACCTCACCCTTAGACCACTGTCTAATTTTTTCTGGAGATGCCAATGAAATTTTAATAGATTCAAAATTATTTAATTCGTACAAGGAGTCTCTCTCCCTTCTCTATAGTTTAATAACTATAAGTTAGTATATAATTTTATTAAATTTTTAATCCTCATAATCATCATCATATCCGTCAAAATCTTCTAGAAATTCATCCTTATAGCCTGACTTTTTTAGTTCTTCGTCTTCTATGATATAGTCTTCATCTATCTCTATCTCTTCTTCTTGCTCTTCTTGCTCTTCTTGCTCTTCATCATCGTCATTTATTTCATTTTGATCTGCTTCATCTTCAGGAGCATATGGGAAATCACCATGTTCCATATTAAGATCTGCTACATCATCTTCTATGGACTCTTTAATTTCCACCTCTTGTTCTCCTTCCATTAGTACCTTTACATTTAAACATAAACTTTGTAGCTCTTTTATAAGTACTTTAAAAGATTCAGGCACCCCTGGTTCAGGAATGTTTTCTCCCTTAACAATACATTCATAGGTTTTGACACGTCCCACCACATCATCAGACTTTACTGTAAGAATTTCCTGTAATGTATAGGCAGCACCATAAGCCTCCAGTGCCCAAACCTCCATCTCTCCAAAACGTTGACCACCAAACTGAGCTTTTCCTCCTAATGGCTGCTGCGTAACAAGGGAGTAAGGACCAGTACTTCTGGCATGAATCTTATCATCAACTAAGTGATGCAGTTTTAACATATACATATATCCTACTGTTACTGGATTATCAAATGATTCTCCAGTTCTTCCATCGTAAAGCGTCAATTTTCCACTCCTAGGGTATCCGGCTTCCTCTAGTGCGTCCATAATATCTTCTTCATTTGCACCATCAAATACTGGTGTGGCTACCTTCCATCCTAGTGCCTTTGCCGCTAGACCTAAATGGATTTCCAATACCTGCCCAATATTCATACGGGAAGGTACTCCTAGTGGATTTAAAACAATCTCTAAAGGCGTTCCGTCCGCTAAGAAAGGCATATCTTCTTGAGGTAATACCCTTGAAATAACCCCTTTGTTTCCGTGACGTCCAGCCATTTTATCTCCAACATTTATTTTTCTCTTTTTAGCGATGTACACCCTTACTAGTTCGTTAACACCTGGAGGTAGTTCATCACCATTTTCCCGAGTAAAAACTTTGATATCTACAATAATTCCTGATTCACCATGAGGCACCTTTAAAGAAGTATCCCTTACTTCTCTAGCCTTTTCACCAAAGATTGCCCTCAGCAACCTTTCTTCTGCTGTCAGTTCAGTTTCACCCTTCGGTGTTACTTTGCCTACTAAAATGTCCCCAGACTGCACTTCAGCTCCTATACGAATAATCCCTCTTTCGTCTAAGTCCTTTAAAGCATCTTCACCTACATTGGGAATATCTCGAGTAATCTCTTCAGGACCCAATTTTGTATCTCTAGCATCTGCCTCATATTCTTCGATATGAATAGATGTCAGCGCATCTTCCTCTACTAATTTTTCATTAATCAAAATAGCATCTTCGTAGTTATAACCTTCCCATGTCATGAAACCTATAAGACAATTTCTACCTAATGCAATTTCTCCTTGGTCTGTTGAAGGGCCGTCGGCAATAACATCACCTGCTTTAATTACTTCACCCTTATTAACGATGGGTCTTTGATTAATGCAAGTCCCTTGGTTTGATCTTTTGAATTTTAGAAGCTTATATCTGTCCTTCTTTCCGTCCTCTGTCTTGATGATGATCTCATTAGCGGAAACCTTATCAACAACACCGCTGCTTCTAGATACAACAACAACTCCAGAGTCTTTAGCTGCTTTATACTCCATGCCAGTACCAATGATGGGCGCATTGGTGATCAACAACGGAACAGCTTGACGTTGCATGTTAGATCCCATCAAAGCACGGTTAGCATCGTCATTCTCTAAGAAAGGAATCATAGCAGTCGCCACTGAAACTACTTGTTTTGGCGATACATCCATATAGTCCACTTCGTTGTATGGTACAACATCGATGCCTCCAAATCGCGTTCTTACTGTTACTCTTTTATTTGCAAAGCGTCCTTCTTCGTCTAAAGGCTCATTGGCCTGTGCAACAATAAATAGATCCTCTTCGTCTGCTGTAAGATATTCTATCTCACTGGTAACTACCATTCTTTTGCGATCTACTTTCCTGTAAGGGGATTCAATAAATCCATACTCATTTACCCTAGCATATGTACTTAAAGAGTTAATTAAGCCGATGTTTGGTCCCTCAGGGGTTTCTATCGGGCACATTCTACCATAATGAGAATGATGAACGTCTCTTACCTCAAAACCTGCTCTTTCTCTTGAAAGACCTCCTGGACCAAGAGCTGAGAGTCTTCTCTTATGGGTTAGTTCTGCTAATGGGTTAGTTTGATCCATAAATTGAGATAACTGTGAACTTCCAAAGAATTCTTTAATAGAAGCAGCCACAGGACGGATATTGATCAATGCTTGAGGCGTAACTAGTTCTACATCTTGAATCGTCATTCTTTCCTTAACAACTCTCTCCATTCTAGATAAACCAATTCTAAATTGATTCTGAAGTAATTCACCTACTGAACGTAGTCTTCTATTTCCCAAATGGTCAATGTCATCAATATTTCCTATATCATGAGCTAAGTTAAATATATAGTTTATAGATGCAATAATATCTGACACAATAACATGCTTAGGTATTAACTCCCTTTTTTTATCTTTTATTGCCTCTTTGATTTCTTCTTCTGTTTGGAAAGTATCTAATATTTCTTTTAATAATGGGTAATATACCTTCTCTTTAATTTTTAGATCATCTATATTAAAGGCAACGTGGGTTCTTATATCAACAAAGTGGTTACCCAACACTTTTACAGCTTTATGTTCTTCAGAATATACTGACACAACATTAATTCCTGCATTTTGTATGGCCACGGATGTATCACGATCGATTTTCTGTCCTTCTTCTACCATGATTTCTCCCGTAATAGGATTCATGATATTTTCTGCTGCTTTTTTGTTCAAAATTCTATTAGCTAAAGATAGCTTTTTATTTAGCTTGTATCTACCCACCTTCGCCAAGTCGTAGCGTTTTGGATCAAAGAACAAAGAATTCAACAAAGATGTAGCACTTTCTACGGTAGGCGGTTCACCAGGTCTTAATTTTTTATAAATTTCTAATAGTCCTTCATCCGTATTCTTTGTATTATCTTTTTCCAATGTAGCCAGAAGACGTTCATCTTCTCCTAATAGATCTTTAATTTGCTGATCATTTCCATAACCTAGAGCTCTTAAAAGCACTGTGACCGGCTGTTTACGGGTACGATCTATTCTTACTGAAACAACATCGTTTGAATCTGTTTCATATTCTAGCCATGCTCCTCTATTGGGAATAACAGTAGAAGAAAAAAGCGGCTTCCCTGTTTTGTCAAATTCCCTGCTATAATACACCCCAGGAGATCGGACTAGCTGACTAACAATAACCCTTTCAGCACCATTAATGATAAATGTCCCTGTATCTGTCATGATAGGGAAATCTCCCATAAAGACTTCTTGCTCCTTTACTTCCCCTGTTTCTTTATTGATTAATCTTACTTTTACCTTCAAAGGGGCGGCATAGGTAACATCTCGTTCTTTTGATTCCTCTACGTCATACTTAATATTTTCGTCTAAGGAATAGTCTACGAACTCTAAAATTAAATTGCCAGTGTAATCTTCTATGGGGGAAATATCATTGAACACTTCTTTAAGTCCTTCATCTAAAAACCATTGGTAGGACTCTTTTTGAAGTTCGATGAGGTTAGGCATGTCGACGACTTCGTCAATTTGTGAATAGCTCATTCTAACTTTCTTACCAACTTCGACAGGATGTGGCATATTAATATTCACTCCTCGTAATAAAGTAAAAACAACATAGACATAACTTTTTTGGATAAGACATAACTTTATTTTAAAAAGTCAAAAATGCATAGATTCCGTTTTTGACTTTTTTTAACATTTCACTATATAATACTATTGACATTCATTTGTGTTTTTATACAATATTTACAATTAAATACAGTACTGCAATATATAATTTTATCATAGTGTCTTTAAATTTGTCAATATTAATTATTCTTTTTCTTTTAGTGTGAAAGTTATCCTCTAGCGTCTTTATGAAATTTAGAGGATACTCAGCTAAAACTTAAAAAGCAATTCATCTTAGTTAAGGTTGAAATTAAAATTAAGGCTATAGCTTAGTTTTAATTTCAACCTTAAGCTGTTCTTTATATTATCTTACCTGGAAAACAAAAGACTTTTTCTAGTCATCAAAAATAGATAAAAAGGTACTTCGATCAACGAAGTCCCTTTTTATCATTTATAACACTGAATCAAACTACTTAACTTCTATTACTGCACCCGCTTCTTCTAACTTAGCCTTCATTGCTTCAGCCTCGTCTTTAGCTATACCTTCTTTAAGCGGCTTTGGAGCATTGTCTACTAATTCTTTAGCTTCTTTTAATCCTAATCCAGTGATCTCTCTTACTATTTTGATTACACCGATCTTAGATGCACCCGCACTAGCTAAAATTACATCAAATTCTGTTTTTTCTTCTTCAGCTGCTGCACCTGCTACTGCACCACCTACTACTACTGGAGCAGCTGCAGATACACCAAATTTCTCTTCTGCTGCTTTTACTAATTCATTTAACTCTAATACTTTCATATTTTCAATCGCTTCTAAGATTTGTTCGATTGTCATTATAAGCACCTCCGAAATTTTTTTATTTAATATTTTTGTATTTACTATAATTTACGCTTGTCCTTCAGCTTCTTTTTTATCTGCAATAGCTTGAAGAAGGTAAGCAAGGTTAGAAACTGGAGCTTTTAAGCTACCAAGAAGTTTAGCAATAAGCACTTCTCTTGCTGGTACATCAGCAAGTGCCTTTAACTTGTCTTCATTATAGAAAGCTCCTTCAACAATACCTACTCTTAACTCTAAGTTTTTGTGGGTTTTTGCAAATTCACTGGCTATTTTAGCCGGAGCTATAGGATCATCATAACTAAAGGCTACAGCATTTGGTCCTACTAATTCCTTCACTAATTCTTCCATACCAGCGTTCTCAGCAGCTCTTCTCATCATAGTATTTTTATATACTTTGTACTCTACTCCTGCTTCTCTGAACTTTCTTCTTAGTTCTGTAACTTCTTCTACTTTTAAACCTCTATAATCAACTACAACTGCTGCAGTAGAGTTTTGAAATTTCTCAGTAATTTCCGCTACAATTTCTTTTTTCATTTCAACAGCCTTTGACATCTGAATGTCCACCTCCTTTACATTTATGGGCACTGTCTTCTCCTGATAAAAACAAAGACCCCTTAGGTCCATAGACTAAAGAGGTCTTTTGTTTTTAAAAGCTTTATATAACATGCAACTTTTGCATATCGCTTCATTTATACAAAACCTCGGTAGGATATTAAGCAATGCACCTACTGTCTACGGCAAAATATTCATTTTTAACAGCGTATATAATTCTATCAGTACACTAAGTTTATGTCAAGTATTTTATTGAAATTTATTCAACAGCTTTACTAGGGCTTACTTTAATGCTTGGACCCATTGTGCTGGTTAATGCAATACTTCTTAAATATTGCCCTTTTGCAGCAGAAGGCTTCGCCTTCACAATAGCCCCTAAAATTGCCTTAAGGTTTTCAGATAGTTGACTATCTTCAAAAGAAACCTTTCCAATTGGTACGTGAATAATATTGGTCTTATCTAATCTATATTCAACTTTACCAGCTTTAATTTCTTTAACTGCTTTTTCTAAATCAAAAGTAACCGTTCCAGATTTGGGGTTTGGCATTAATCCCTTAGGCCCTAACACCCTACCTAATCTACCTACTACCCCCATCATATCAGGTGTAGCAACAACTACATCAAAATCAAACCAATTCTCACCTTGTATTTTTGCTACTAGATCATCAGCTCCAACATAATCAGCTCCAGCTTTTTCTGCTTCTGTAGCTTTTTCACCTTTAGCAAACACAAGTACTTTTACTTCTTTACCTGTTCCATGAGGTAGTACAACAGCACCTCTTACTTGTTGGTCTGCATGTCTTGAATCTACCCCTAGTTTTACATGAAGCTCTACAGTTTCGTCAAACTTAGCTGTTGCTGTTTTCTTCACTGTTTCAACAGCTTCTTTTAAATCATATAGTTTAGTTTTATCAACAAGCTTCATAGCTTCTTGATACTTTTTACCTCTTTTTGGCATTTTGCAACCTCCTTGTGGTATTATCGGTTTTATTCGTGAGAACCTCCCACATTATATCTCATTCGCCCAACAATTTTAAGCCTCTACTTCTATACCCATACTTCTAGCTGTCCCTGCTATCATATTCATTGCAGCTTCAACAGTATTAGCATTTAAATCAGGCATTTTAAGCTCAGCTATTTCTCTTAATTTATCTTTAGAGATCTTCGCTACTTTCTTTTTATTAGGCTCACCCGATGCCGTTTCAATTCCTACTGCTTTTTTAATTAAAACTGCAGCTGGTGGCGTTTTTGTAATAAAAGTAAAGGATCTATCTTGATAAACAGAAATAACTACTGGAATAATTAATCCAGCCTGCTCAGCAGTCTTAGCATTGAACTCCTTACAGAATCCCATGATGTTCACACCATGCTGTCCTAATGCAGGTCCAACTGGTGGCGCTGGTGTAGCTTTGCCCGCAGGAATTTGTAGCTTGATTTGTCCCACAACTTTTTTTGCCATATTTTCCACCTCCTCACCATTGTCGATCTAACACTTGAATTGTATTGAATTTTTGTTTCTACAGCGATTCCACCTGTGAAAATTCTAACTCTACAGGGGTTTCTCTACCAAACATGGATATGAGTACTTTAAACGTTTCTTTTTCCAAGTTAACATGCTCAATTGTTCCTATGAAACTTTCAAAAGGACCTGAAATGACTCTTACCGTATCGCCAACCTTCATATCAATTTCTTGACGTACTTCCTCCACACCCATTGACCTTACTTCTGCATCTGTTAATGGTATAGGTTTAGAACTAGGCCCAACAAATCCAGTAACACCACGGGTGTTCCTCACTATATACCAGGTTTCATCCGTCATAATCATTTTAATTAGCACATAACCTGGGAATAGTTTGGTTTCTTTTATTTTCTTTTTACCATTTTTTATTTCTACTTTTTCTTCTGTAGGTACCTTAATTTCTAATATAAAGTCCTCCATACCTCTGTTGGCAACCATTTTCTCAATATTTACTTTTACTTTGTTTTCATAGCCTGAATAAGTATGCACTACATACCATTTTATATCTTGGGACATATATAAGGAGCATCTATCGCCTAATAGCTTAGACATAGATTACTCTCCCCTCCTTTTAACTTAATAAGTATTATCTAATAATGAAATTTAATCCAAAACCAAAAAACGTGTCTAATGCCCATAGTAGAATTGTTGCCAATAAACAGGAAGCTATAACAACACCTGTGTTATTTTTTAGCTCTTCTCTAGTAGGCCAATTCACTTTTCTAAGCTCGGACTTAACACCTTTTAAGTATTTCCCAAGGTTCCCGGCCTTTGTATTTGTATTTGCTTGAGTAGTCATTTCGACTTCACTTCCTTTTGCCAAGTTTGTTATTTTGTTTCTTTGTGAGCTGTATGGCTTTTACAAAACTTGCAGTACTTTTTCATTTCCATACGATCGGGATTGTTTTTTTTGTTCTTTGTTGTGTTGTAGTTTCTTTGTTTACATTCTGTACATGCTAATGTGATTTTTACACGCACCGGTTACACCTCCTATAAAGCACAACCCTCAAAGGATTCCATTAATTTATGAGTATATGGCATAGATGTCTTCCATTATACAGTTGTCACCTAATAAAATCTATCATACTTTTATTTTTATGTCAACGAAAAAATAGTATTTTATCTGACAAATCTAAATGAAAGATTTTGTTTATTTTCATTATGCCCACTTCTATAATGTTTTTGCATTTTATATGCAAAGATTATATGAAAAACAAAGGACTAGGCTAACCCAGCCCTTCAGTTTAACCTCGTCAAATATTCTCGTCAAATATTACTCAATAATAGAAGCAACTACACCAGCGCCTACAGTTCTTCCACCTTCACGGATCGCAAATCTTAAACCTTCTTCTGTAGCGATTGGGCTAATTAATTCGATTTCCATTGTAATGTTGTCTCCTGGCATTACCATTTCTGTTCCTTCTGGTAACTTGATGCTTCCTGTTACGTCTGTTGTTCTGAAATAAAACTGTGGTCTGTATCCATCAAAGAATGGTGTATGTCTTCCACCTTCTTCTTTTTTCAATACATATACCTCTGCTTTAAACTTTGTATGAGGCTTAATTGTACCAGGCTTTGCTAATACTTGTCCTCTTTCGATTTCTGTTCTTTGGATACCTCTTAGTAATACCCCTACGTTGTCTCCTGCTTCTGCTTGGTCTAGTAATTTTCTAAACATTTCTACCCCTGTTACGATTAACTTTCTTGATTCTTCTGCTAATCCTACTAACTCTATTTCGTCTTGTACTTTTACTACGCCTCTTTCTACTCTTCCTGTTGCAACTGTTCCTCTACCTGTAATAGAGAATACGTCCTCTACTGGCATTAGGAATGGCTTGTCGATATCTCTTTCTGGTTGTGGGATGTATTCGTCGATGATTTCAAACATCTCTACAATCTTTGTTCCCCAATCACTGTCTGGATCATTTAATGCTTGTAAAGCTGATCCTTTGATTACTGGTGTGTCATCTCCTGGGAACTCATACTCGTTTAATAGGTCTCTGATTTCCATTTCTACTAACTCTAATAATTCTTCGTCATCTACCATATCACACTTGTTCATGAATACTACGATGTATGGTACACCTACTTGTCTTGATAGTAGGATATGCTCTCTTGTTTGTGGCATTGGACCATCCGCTGCTGATACTACTAAGATCGCTCCGTCCATTTGTGCTGCTCCTGTGATCATGTTCTTTACATAGTCAGCATGGCCTGGGCAGTCTACGTGTGCGTAGTGTCTGTTGTTTGTTTCGTACTCAACGTGTGCTGTTGAAATTGTGATTCCTCTTTCTCTTTCTTCTGGTGCTTTATCGATTTGGTCAAAGGCTACTGCTGAACCTGTTCCTAATCTTTTGTTTAATGTCATTGTAATCGCTGCTGTTAATGTTGTTTTACCATGGTCAACGTGTCCTATTGTTCCTATGTTTACATGGGGTTTATTTCTTTCATATTTTGCTTTTGCCATTTTTTACTCCTCCTCGTTTTTAAATATCCCAGTAGCATGTACACTATCCCTAGTGTTTCTACTGAACTTCGTAAAGATATTTTCTCTGATTTATGTTATTTTCCTGTATTATTTCTACAAAAACTATCCGCTAATCATTTTACTATTTGACGCTCTCCTTGTCAACAAGATTATATATGTTTAAAAAAATTTCAACTTAAGTGTATCTTATTTCCAAGTATCTTTCCAACTTTCTTTTTACTCTCTGCAATGCATTATCAATAGATTTTACATGTCGTTTCAAGTCATACGCAATTTCTTGATAAGATCTACCCTGCAAATATAACATCAATACCTTACATTCTAAATCACTTAGTATTTCTCCTATTTTACTCTCTATGTGTACTAATTCTTCTTTGCAAATCATCAGTTCCTCTGGATCTGTGATCTTATGCCCAGAAATCACATCTAACAACGTCCTATCAGATTCTTCATCATAGATAGGTTTGTTTAAAGAAACATAAGAATTTAGTGGAATATGCTTTTGCCTAGTAGCAGTCTTGATGGCAGTAATAATTTGCCTTGTAATACAAAGCTCTGCAAATGCCTTAAAAGATGAAAGCTTGTCCGGTTTATAATCTCTAATAGCCTTATACAAGCCTATCATCCCTTCCTGTATAATATCTTCCCGATCTGCTCCTATTAGAAAATAAGATCTTGCCTTAGAGCGCACAAAGTTTTTATATTTTTTTATCAGCAACTCTACAGCTTGTCTTTCTCCGTTTTTCGCAGCTTCTACAATCGTTTCATCTAGCAAATCGTTTTCTTCTATAAATTCTTCTCTTTTTGCTACCACAACGCCCACACACATCGCCCCCACACCATTTTGTAAAAACGTCAAAAACTTTGCTACCATTATAACCTACCATATTATGTTAAGTCAAGAAGTTTCATGACCTTCGTCTGAATTTTTCAAGCTTTTCTAAAATTAATGGATCAATACGATTAGATAGAGAATCCTTTTCTTGTTTTAAAACCTCTGTTTTTCTCTGAATATTTTGTTTTATTGTACCATAATCTATAATTAGTTCTCTAACAGAGGTCCTGGTGGCGCCTCCCCCCAGTACGACTTGTTGCTCTGCCCAATCATTGGTTACCACCGCAGCACGATGCCTTTTAGACAACTGCACAATAAACTTTTCAATATAGCTATCAGCAGTTTCCTTTTCTTTTGTAAAAACTACTTTTATACCTTTTATGGCATCATTCTTTTCCATCGTTCCTTTGACCATATGGGCATCAAATACAACAATAATATTGATCCCTTTATAACTTTGGTATTCAGCCATTCTTTCAACCAATTCTATCCTTGCTTCTTCTAAACTTTCTTCTGCTAAAGCTTTTAGTTCAGACCATGCATTAATCACATTATATCCGTCTATTATTAAATACTCCTTCAAAGCTCTTCCTCCATCCTCATGGAACGCTGCTATTTATCACCATAGTTCTTTCTCTGTCTAAGGACTTCATACATCAGGGTGGCAGCTGCTACTGAGGCATTTAATGAGGCTACCTTTCCAACCATTGGTATCGTAACTAAAAAATCGCATTTTTCTCTAATAAGCCTAGATATACCTTTTCCTTCGCTTCCAATAACCAGAGCTATAGCACCGGTAAAGTCTGCTTCAAAATGGTTGCTTTTTCCTCCTAAGTCAGCACCTGCTACCCAGAGACCCTCTGATTTTAGCTTATCTATTGTCTGAGCTATATTAGATACCTTAACCACAGGCACATATTCTATAGCCCCCGCAGAGGTTTTTGCTACGGTAGCAGTCAGACCTACAGAACGTCTCTTAGGTATGATGATACCATGAGCCCCCACCGCATCCGCAGTTCTCATAATAGAACCTAGATTATGAGGATCTGTAATCTCATCTAACAATAAAACAAATGGCTTTTCACCTCTTGTTTTCGCTATTTCCAATATGTCTTCTAACTCGCTATACTTATAAGCTGCTACCATGGCTATGACACCTTGATGATTGTCAGATTCAGACAACTCATTTAGCTTTTGTCTTTCAACATATTGAATAAAAACACCTTGTTCCTTAGCCATTGCTATTATCTTTTGGATAGAACCCTCTTTAGCACCCTTAGCCACTAATATTTTATCAATCTCCCTATGAGATTTTAAAGCCTCCATGACAGGATTTCTTCCTTCTATTTGATTATTTGCCACTTTCTTAATCACCTCTTGTGCTTATCCTAATTTTCCCTTGGAATCCCCTACTAAACACAGGGGATTCTTCAGTTTCCTAAATAAATTATTCTTCCACTATATCCTGTTAAACTGCTCTCTAATCTCCTTAGCCCGTCCACAGGTCATGTCTCCTTCTGGACAAACATCATGTACGCAAGCAGGGCCTGCATATCTAAAGATATTAGGTGCCACTGTCTTAACTAGTTTTAACATTTCAGTAGCTAAGTCCCTAATTTCTTCTTGTGCACGACTACAACAGCGTTTTTTGAAAAAATGTAGTAATATTCTAGCATTCATTGTAACAATAATTTTTGTTTCACAAGCGTTTGGTAAAACTGCCCTTGCATTTTCTATAGCCAACTTTTCTAAGGCGCTATAATCCCTTTTAAAGTGTTTTTTACAGTGTTGGATAATTTCTTGATTCCCTACCTCTATTGTTTGTTTTTTTTCCTTATAAAATCCCTTTATTTTTTCAGCCAATAGTTCTTCAGTGATTTTATCATAGGCTTCTTGTGCATTTTCCATAGCCTTTATAAAGGTTTTTTGTGCTTCTTCATTGTTGCTTATATCTTTAGGAATCACGTACTCAAAACTACCTTCTGAAACATATCTCTGGGACTTCTGACTGTAACTAGCCAATCTATGTCGAACCAATTGATGAGTTAAACTTCGGGAAACACCCTCTATCCCGAAGGTAAATACAGCGTGTTCTAGAGGAGATTCGTGTTCCATTTCCGCCAACATCGTCACAAATCTACCTATCTTTTCTTCCGTTAAACCCTCTTCTAATTCTTCAATCCCTCCCGGGTAATAGCAAAGCTTGCCCCCTTTTGCCACAACAGCATCAGGATTTGGCGTATACGCCAATAGTTTTAGTTTTAATGTTGCTTTCATTTTTGCATGCCCCCTTGTACATAAATATCTTTTACTGGTATTACTCCGAGGATATAGGCCCTTACTTTGGCACTATATCCCCCTTCTAAAACCTCAGTAATCCAAGCTTCATCTCTTTTATACATAATTTTAGTATTGTCTTCTTCATTTTCTTTGAAAACATAGATTACCTTGTAATTAAGCAGGCTCCCCCGCTCCAGCAAACTTATATTTTGTGATGGAGCCACCTGTAAAGCAAAGAGTCGGTACTTCTCTCTATCTCCCTCTAGTCCCCTTACAGGATCAAAAAACAAAGACTTAACTATCAAAAAAACTAGCAAAAGGATGGTTACTATCAGCATTGCTTGTCCTCGCTTATCCATAGCTCCTCCTTTTTCCTAGTTGCTATTGATAATATCTACTGACTTTTTCATAATTTCCATCAAACGATCTGTTTTGCCTGTATAAAATAGATAACCCAGCAAAGTTTCAAATCCCGTTGCATACTTATAGTCTATAAGATCAGCATTCTTTGGAGGAGAAGCCGACTTTTGATTTCTTCCTTTTTTTACAACTCCCCATTCTTCTTGGGTTAGTTCTTTTTCTAGTTCATGGATAATTTCTGCCTGTGCCTTCGCCTTTACATATCGTATAGCATTTTTGTGGAGTTCCTTTACCGAAACATTTCCTGTTAAAATAAGATAATTGCGGATAAAGGCCTCAAATACAGCATCTCCCATATAGGCTAAGGTTAATGGTGCCATCATTTTTACTTCCTTCTCTGTTTTTACTTCCCCACCATTAACCATGTTTTCTAGTAGTTCCTTTACCATAATAACTCTCCTATTACTATCATAAAATAATCTGTTGCATTTAGCAAACCTTTAGTCTCTTTTCCATTTTATACCTTGGGGCGTATCTTCTAATACAATTCCCATACTTTTAAGTTGATCCCTTATTTCATCTGCTAGTTGGTAGTTTTTTTCTTTCCTTGCCTGTTGACGTTTTAAAATCAATTCTTCAATTTCCTGATCTATACTTTCCTCTTTCTTTTGTAACAAGCCCAGCACCCCCGTCAATTCCACTAGCAGTTCAAGTGCAGCTTTAATTAATGATTTAGAAGTGCTTCCATTTAGATAGCTGTTCATATCCCTCACCATATCAAAAATAACCGCAATACCATCGGCAGTATTAAAGTCATCATCCATTACTTCAACAAATTTTTCTCTATAACTCAGAAGCATTTTCTGCAACTCTTCTTCTTCTTGTGTCAAGATTTTTTCCTCTGCATTCTCCAGCAGATGTTGAAGGTTGTTTTTAGCATTATATAGTCTTTCAAGTGCAGTTTCAGCAGATGTCAATAGATCTCTACTAAAGTTTAAAGGGTTACGATAATGAGCTGAAAGCATAAAGAATCTTAGGTTTTCTAAATCAAATTCTTCAGCGATTTCTCTAGGTGTAAAAAAGTTATTTAAGGACTTAGACATTTTTTTATTATCTATATTTAAGTAACCTACATGCAGCCAATAATTAGCAAAAGGCTTTCCTGTGCAGGCTTCACTCTGGGCAATCTCATTTTCATGATGAGGAAAAACCAAGTCACCACCACCACCATGAATATCAATAGTTTCCCCTAAATACTTTTGTGCCATAGCAGAACATTCAATATGCCAACCAGGGCGCCCTAATCCCCAAGGACTTTCCCAGCTAGGCTCATCTGGCTTCGTTGCCTTCCATAAGGCAAAATCAAGAGCATTCTTTTTACTTTCGTTGACTTCTATTCGAGCACCAGACTGCAAATCTTTTAAGCTTTGTTTTGATAGTTTTCCATAATGTTCAAATTTCGATACATCATAATATACATCACCTTCTACTTCATAGGCAAACCCCTTCTCAACCAATGCTTGAATAAATTCAATAATTTCCTGCACATTTTCTGTTACCTTAGGGTGAATATCTGCCTTTTGAATTCCCAGAGTCTCAGCATCTTTGAAATACTCTTGGATATATTTTTCACTAACTTCCGTAGAAGAGATATTTTCCTCCTGTGCTCTTTTTATGATTTTATCATCAATATCAGTAAAGTTTTGTACAAAAGTCACCTTATAACCTCTATATTGAAAATATCTCCTCATTGCATCAAAAACCATGAAAGTTCTAGCGTTTCCTATATGAAAATAATTATACACAGTAGGTCCACAGGCATACATTTTTATCTCATCAGGAAAGATAGGGGTAAACACTTCTTTTTGTCTCGTTAGCGTATTATACAGCTTCATTTTTACTTCTCCTTTCCATTTCTGACAGCTTTTTTTCTAATTCTATAATCCTTCTTTGTAGACAACCTAGTTCTTCCGCAATTGGATCTGGCAGTTTACCATGTTCTAAATCTACTTCATTGTAAACAGTTCGAACTTTTTTGTTTTCTTTAATAACAATTTGTCCCGGCACACCAACTACTGTACAGTCAGCAGGAACTTCTCTTAAAACCACCGAGCCTGCACCCACTTTAGAATTATCTCCTACCTTAAAGGGTCCTAGCACTTTAGCACCGCAAGAAATTACAACGTTGTTTCCGATAGTGGGATGTCTTTTTCCTTTATCTTTTCCTGTCCCTCCCAAAGTAGCCCCTTGATAGATAGTTACATTATCTCCAATTTCTGTAGTTTCTCCAATAACCACACCAGTTCCATGATCAATAAAAACTTTTCTACCTATTTTTGCACCTGGATGAATTTCAATACCCGTAAGAAATCTTGCTATATTGGATATAAACCTAGGTAATATAACAAGCCCCCTTTTAAATAGTGCATGGGAAATACGATGAATAATAATAGCATGTAGTCCAGGATAACACAACATTACTTCTAAAACATTTTGGGCTGCCGGGTCCCTTTCGAAAATAGCATCAATATCTTCTCTTATTGTTCTAAAAAATCCCTTCATATTCATCTCCCTTTCTTTGATCAAAAATAAAAAACCTCGCCTGTATCATTACAGAGACGAAGTTTTTTCCGCGGTTCCACTCTGGTTGAATGAAAAAGTTCATTCCCCTTTTAGTCTGTAACGGGACCTCCCGATTTGCCCTACTCTCTTTCAAGCAACAACTCCCAGGTGCATTTCAACCCATCTGTTCTTTAGAACCATTTTCAGCCTGCGATGGTTCCTCTCTATTAAAGTAGCATGGATTTACTTCTCCTGTTCAACATCTTTTTCTATATGAAGTTATGCTTTACATATTGTATGCGGGATAGGATGTCTTGTTTCCCCAGCACTTGAATAATTAACGGAAGATCTGGTCCATGGGCTTTACCCGTTAAGGCTACCCGAATTGGTTTAAATAAGTTGGGACCTTTAATTCCTTTTTCTTTTTGCACCTGCTTAAATATCCTTTTAGCAGCCTCTTGGTTCATCACTTCTTCCGCTTCAACTTTTTCATAAAATATATCTAACAGCTCTTTTATATGTTCTAGTTTTAGTACAGCTTCAGCTTCTTCATCTTCAGGCTTAACTTCATTTTTAAAGAAAACCTCTACCTTTTCAACAATTTCCTTCACATAGTTCATACCATCTTGAAAAACAGAAACCATATCCTTTAACCACTCATACTTTTCTTCAACTTCTGCCTCAACAATATATCCTGCTTCTAGCAAATAAGGAATGGCTAAATCTGTGATTCTCTCAATAGGACTTTCTTTAATATAATGGTTGTTCATCCAATTCAACTTATTTACATCAAACACACCACCACTTTTAGATACACGCTCTAAAGAAAAGGCTTCTTGCAGTTCCTTCATGGAAAAAATCTCCCGATTTTCTTCAGGACTCCATCCTATCAAAGCAATATAATTCACCAATGCCTCTGGTAAATAACCCTTTTTCATGAAATCCTCTACTGATACATCGCCTTGACGTTTACTTAATTTTTTCTTATCTGTATTTAAGATATTAGGCAAGTGCACAAATTGCGGTGCCTCCCACCCTAATACTTCATATAGATACACATGTTTCGGTGTAGAGGGTAACCATTCTTCACCTCGAATAACATGGGTAATTTTCATGAGATAATCGTCCACCACCACAGCAAAGTGATAAGTAGGAAATCCATCGGACTTAATCAATACTTGATCATCGACTTCTTCCGTATTTACAACTACCTTACCTCTGATAACATCATTAATTTCTATGTTTTTGTTAGCTGGAAGCTTCAACCGAACAACATGTTCTTCTCCAGCTTCAATCTTCTTTGTAACTTCTTCCTTCGTTAAACTTTTGCAATACCCATCATATTTAGCAGTGAGACCCAAAGCTTTTTGCTTTTCTCGCACTTCATCTAGTCTTTCTTTAGAACAAAAACAATGATAGGCATCTCCTTTATCTAAAAGAATTTCAATATACTTTTTATACAAGTCTAGTCTTTTGGATTGAATATAAGGTCCATATTCTCCCTTTTCTACCACATTGCCTTTTTCCATCGTGATACCTTCATCATGCAAAACTCCAGCCCAATCCATTGACTGTAATAGGTTTTCAATGGCACCTTCGACATAACGACTTTGGTCAGTATCCTCAATCCTCAAGATATATTGCCCGCCGTGTTTTTTTGCCAGTAGATAGTTATATAACGCTGTTCTTAAACTACCTATATGGACAAATCCAGTAGGACTTGGAGCAAATCTCACCCTTACCGACATATATAAATTCCTCCTATTTTCCCATCTATATTACCTTATTATAAACTATTCTCTTCAGTGTATCAAGCCAGTTTTGTTTAACTAGAAAACATGCCTAATATCGACTCCACCAATCTTTTTAACATTTCAATCATTCTTTGCAACAAAGATTGCACCTGTTGGTTGTCCCTAGAAATATCTCTTAATTGTTGTCCAATTCCATGCAACTGCTGACGAATTACTTCAGTATTAAGGTTCAACCTTGTAATTCGTTCCATTAACCTAGTAATTTCTTCTACCTGTCCTTCTGTCAAACGGATATTTAACTGTCCTGCTATTTCTATAACAACTCTTTTTATTTCCTCTGGTTCTCGAATTCTTTTTTCAACAACGACTTCCTTAATCTCCCTAATTAATGTAGTCGCCTCCTCCTTGCCAATTTCTTCTCCCAATTCACCCGTTTTAATCATTTCTTCATTAGCAACTTGCTTTTGTTCTTCACTGATTTTTTCTCCTGTGATCTCCTCAAAACCCTTCAAAATTCCTGTCAAAGCCGCCGTACCAGATACTTCAAAAGGAGCCGCCGCTATCACTTTTGCATTTGTTACACCAGCTGTTACTAAAGCATTCATAATCATTTCTTCTGTAACCCATGTGATATTATAGGTCTCTACAGAAATACCTTCGCCTTGTTGAAGGTTTTCTATGTAAGCCGAAGAAATGGCTCGGGTTCCAATTTGTCTTTCAGTTGCAAGCCCTTCTAAGTATCTTCTTTCTTCTTGATTTGTAACAACCAAAGTTTTTACAGTTCCTTCCTGAACTCCAAAAATCTCAAGCATTTGTTGTCGCTGCTGCTGATTCAAGTCATTGCCTAATGTAACAACCACATGTTGGCTTCCATAGCTCATCCATGTAGTGAGCAATACACAAAGCAGCACTATACTAACGAGTTTTTTCTTCATACCTTTATCCCTCCAACACCTTTATATTTCTATATTTTACCACATTTTCATGCAAATATACAGAATCACGTTATCTTACTATCCCTATGATGATAAATCCACACCAGATTCCGTAAAAAATAACCTTCGAAAACTGTTTACTACCTTCAAAATTTACATGCGTTACTCACACCACAATAAACGAAAGTATCATGTAGTACTTTCATAACAATGAAAATTGTGAGGCAATCTGCAGCTTTAAGTTCTACATGAAGACGAAGTAGCAAAGTCCCTTAGTTTCCTAAGGGACTTTGCTATTAATAAGCCTTCGCAAAATAAGCCATTACCTTTGCCTCTTTACCACAGAAAGGACAAGTTTCTCCTAGTTTTTCTTGTTCAAAAGGAATACATCTTACAGTAGCAGCTGTCTCTGCTTTAATTTTGTCTTCGCATTCTCTTTCTTGACACCACATAGCCTTTACAAAACCAGGCTTTGTCTGCATGATTTCCTTCATTTCATCAAAGTTTTTAATATAATAGGTTTTTTCATCCCTCATATTCTTTGCCTTGAGTAGTAAGTTGTTATGGACATCTCCTAACAACCCTTGAACTTTTTCCTTCAACTGGTCCAGTGCCACAACTTCTTTCTCCAAAGTATCCCTTCTAAATAAAACCGCTTGTTGATTTTCAATATCCTTTGGTCCTATTTCAATACGAAGAGGCACACCTTTCATCTCCCACTCGTTAAATTTCCAGCCCGGAGAGTAATTTTCTCTGTCATCTACTTCCACTCTTATATCCTTCTTTAAGTGGGCAAAAATTTCATCTACCTTCTCAGTAACACCACCCTTATGCGCAGCAATAGGTACAATCACCACTTGAACAGGTGCGATTCCTGGAGGTAGTACCAACCCACGATTATCTCCGTGTACCATAATAATACCTCCAATAAGTCGAGTAGATACTCCCCAAGAGGTATGATAAGGATGTTTTAACTCTCCATCTCTATCTAAGTAGTTAATATCAAAGGCGGTAGTGAAATGCTGTGCTAAGTTATGGGAAGTTCCAGCCTGTAATGCTTTACCATCATGCATTAAAGCTTCCATCGTATAAGTAGCATGAGCTCCAGCAAATTTTTCTTTTTCACTTTTTCTTCCCACCACTACTGGCATAGCCAGAAGTTCTTCTGCTGTTTCTTTATAAATTTGTAACATTTGCAATGTTTCTTCTTGTGCCTCTTCATAGGTTTCGTGTAGCGTATGCCCCTCTTGCCATAAGAATTCAGAAGTTCTTAAGAAAGGCCTAGTGCTCTTTTCCCATCTAACTACACTACACCACTGATTATATAAAAAAGGCAAATCTCTATAGGATTTTAACCACTTTGAATACATCTCGCATATGATGGTTTCAGACGTAGGGCGAACACAAAGTCTTTCTGCTAACTCTTCTTGGCCACCGTGGGTAACCCATGCCACTTCAGGAGCAAACCCCTCCACGTGTTCCGCTTCCTTCTTTAATAAACTTTCTGGAATTAATAGTGGAAAGTAGCAGTTTTTATGTCCAGTTTCCTTAAATCTATCATCCATATATTTTTGAATGTTTTCCCAAATAGCATAACCATAGGGCTTAATGACCATAAAACCTTTTACTGGCGAATAATCCACCAAGTCAGTCTTTAAAATAACATCTGTATACCATTGAGCAAAATCTACTTCCATCGGTGTAATTTCAGCAACAAATTGTTTGTCTTTTTTACCCATTTTTCATTCTCCTCTCTCTTGACTAGATTGTAACAATTTTCATTATAAAATACATCAAAAAATCCCTCATCTCTATATTTAGAGACGAGAGATTTACTTTCCCCGCGGTACCACTCTAGTTAACCATTACAGTTCCCTTCATGACTTAACGGCGTCCACCGGTATAACCTACTAATTTTTCAGTTAACAGCTCAAGGGCGGGTTCAAAAAACATTACTTAAAAACCTTCCAGCCTAGGGTTTTTTCTCTAAAAAAGCTTTGTTTCTTTACTATTCCCTATCATAGCATAGGAATATTCTTTTTTTATAGCATATAGCATTATCTAATTTATGTCAACGGCTTTATAAAATTTAATTCTACATCCGTTATCGGTTTTGTCGTTGGAAAAATTCATCACTTTATAACAATACTCACAATAGCTTGAGCAGCAATGCCTTCTCCTTGTCCCTCAAAACCAAGTCCTTCCGTGGTAGTTGCCTTTACATTCACCTGGTGTATAGAAATATCTAAGGCACCAGCAATATTTTCTCGCATACCTTCAATATAAGATGCTACCTTCGGTCTTTGAGCAATGATGGTAGTATCTATATTATTTACAACATACCCTTTTTGCAACAACATTTTTGCAACTTCCTCTAATAATTTTAAGCTGTCGACACCTCTATATTTTTCATCAGTATCTGGAAAATGTTTACCTATATCTCCCAAAGCTGCTGCTCCCAACAAAGCATCTTTGATAGCATGTAGCAGTACATCCGCATCAGAGTGCCCTAACAACCCTTTTTCATAAGGGATGGTTACTCCACCTAATATAAGTTTTCTATTTTCCACTAACTTATGTACATCATATCCCAGACCTATGCGCATATTACCTTTTCTCCTTTCTTAATATCCCTTCCGCCACGACTAAATCCTCTGGCGTAGTAATTTTTATATTTTCATAATTTCCTTGAATCACTTTCACTGTGTGACCATATTTCTCTACCACCATAGCATCATCTGTAGCACAAAGTCCTTCTTCTATTAATCGCCCATAGGCTTCTTTTAATAAAGCATACCGAAAAACTTGGGGGGTTTGCACCGCCCACATCAAGCTCCTATTAGGCGTATCTATTACTTCCATCTCTTCACTAACCACCTTAATTGTATCTTTTACAGGCACTGCTATAATAGCTGCTCCTATATTTTCAGCTGTCTCTACAGCTTTTTTCAATAACTCTTTCTCCAAAAAAGGTCTTGCACCATCATGAATCACGACAATTTCACACTGCTCTTTTATTGCCAACAAACCTCTATAAACAGAATCTTGTCTTTCTTTTCCTCCAGAAACTACCTGTTTAATTTTTTTGAACCCATATTTCTCTATAATATTGTCTTGAGCAAAACTCATTTCATTTTCTCCCACCACCAAGATCACTTCATCTACATGCTCACTTTCTTCAAACACCTCCAATGTGTAGGCTACAATAGGTTTATTTTCCAATAGAATGTATTGTTTGTTAAGTTCTCTTCCCATTCTTTTTCCCTTGCCTGCCGCTACAATAATAGCAATATTTTTCCCCTTTTGCATCAATTTAACCATCCCTCCCCTTCACTAGTTAAACAAACCTCTCGCCTTATAAATATGTAGTCCTAAATTTTAATACACCAAGAGTTCCCTTTGTATCCCATCCCTTGCAAAAAAATTCCAGACTTTGTATACTAAAATTTGATTTTAGAAGTATGCATCTATACTAAGTATGTTCTAAATAAGATTGAAAAAGACTCCTCCATCGGAAGAGTCTCTTTCAATAATAAAACTTTATCTTTAACTAAGCAGATTTATCCGCCATAGATTTTGGCTTTGCAAAAATCATCCTACCAGCAGCTGTCTGTAGTACACTAGTAACCAATACATCAATGTTTTGACCAATGTACTTTTTCCCGCTTTCCACAACAATCATAGTTCCATCATCTAGGTAAGCCAAGCCTTGTCCAGACTCTTTTCCATCTTTGATTACTTGAACAAACATCTCTTCTCCTGGCAATACCACTGGTTTCACAGCATTAGCTAATTCGTTAATATTCAGCACTGGTACCCCCTGGAACTCTGCTACCTTATTTAAGTTGTAATCATTGGTTACAACCTTTCCCTCTAAGACTTGTGCTAACTTCAAGAGTTTTATATCTACTTCAAGTGTATCATCAAAGCTCTTATTGTCGATTTTCACTTCTATGTCTAACTCTTTTTGAATTTTGTTCAATATGTCTAACCCTCTTCTACCTCTATTTCTTTTAATGGTCACAGAAGAGTCAGCAATATGGCGAAGTTCTTGCAAAATAAACTCTGGTATCACTAGTGGCCCTTCAATAAATCCAGTCTTACAAATATCCGCAATTCTACCATCAATGATTACACTAGTATCTAAGATTTTAGGAGATCCTTTATACTCTTTTTTTCCATTCTTTTCCTTAGAAGCATTTTTCTTAAACACAGCTTGCAGATTTGGTAATTCTTCTATCTTTTTGGTAGCTATGTTTACTCCTAAATAAGCCATAAAAATATATACTATTGTTGAAACAATGGTTCCTACAAAAGGAATAGGAATGTTATTTGTTAGCTGACTTATTAAGTAGGCAATAATCAATCCTATAATAAGCCCTACAGATCCTAGTACAATGTTTGTAATTGGAACATTAGCCAATTCATTTTCAATCCAATTAGCAATATCTCTTCCTTTGTTAATTAGCCAAGGAGCTAAAAGAAACAAAAGTCCTCCACCAATGAATGAAGATATAATAATTCCAACGCTGTAAGTTAAAAAGTTATCTTTTGTAACCGTGATGATATTATTGGTAATATAAATATAGATTAATAGTCCTGACAATGCACCTAGAGCAGACAGAATTCCTCTTACAATTCTATTAATCATTCGGTCACCTCCTTATTCCTTCATTATTCCCTTTTTTTACACTTTTAATATCTATATATAGAAAAATACATAAATTTTAGCAAAATATATTGTATTCACTTCGCCAGTAGTCCCTTATATATTGTATCAAAAGGCATCAGAAAAGGAAAGAAAGAACAATGCAAAGTTTTCTTGACAGAAGCAAGAAAACTTATTTCACTACTTTTTCAATTAATTGTACCACTTCCGCTTCCTCCATATCAGCAGCAAGAATAAGTTCACTTAACAATATTTGTCTTGCATTGTTCAATATTTTTCTTTCACCAGTAGAAAGCGTTTTTTCGCGATCTCTCAACATTAAATTCCTTACTACTTCTGCTACTTCATAGATATCACCACTTTTAATTCTATCCATATTAGCTCTATATCTTCTGTTCCAGTTTTGAGGCATTTTTGTAACATCTGATGCAAGTACTGCCATCACCTGCTCTACCTCTTTTAAACTTATAACAGATCTAATACCTATATCCTCTACATTATCTAAAGGAATCATTACCTTCATATTATTTAAAGGCATTCTCATTATATAATACTTTCTAGACTTACCTAAGATTTCTCGTTCCTCAATAGCTTCAATAATTCCAGCACCGTGGATAGGATAAGCAATTTTATCACCAATATTGAACATATTTTTCCCCCCTACAGAACTGCTTATTTTTATTAATTATAGTATACATGATCAGAGTATGGATGTCAAATAAAAATATTATTTTATCACATGCCTTATAAATTGTCAATAAAATTTTCATTGTGACATAGATGGATATGTTTTTTGAAACTTCCTCCAATTGACAAATTGTATAGGATAAAAGTATAATTAAATCATGACAAAGCAAACGTTTACTACAATTGCTTAAGGTCTTTCACAAATTTTTCTGCATTTTGGGTAATACTTTACAGAAATTTTTAAATCTTTTTTTCAAAATTTTACATTTTGTTTTCTGTATTCTTAGCTATTATATATAGTATTGGTATACATTGATTAAATTAATTTTATTATTAATAATGAGGAGTTGTTCTTATGGAAAAGTTTTCTTTGGAGAGTTTTCAACACAAAGTTGATGATGTTTTAGTTAGACATAGTAGTATTTTGGATATATTGACAAAGCTTCAGGAAAGTAGTGCACGAATAAATCGTGCTGTCGCTAAGTCTGCCACTTTCTGTGGATGCATAGAATTAAACATAACCAAACAAGAAGTTCCTCAAGACATTTCTTACTCACAACTAAAAGATTATATGTCTAGTCATGTAACAGGAAATCTATGCGATGTTTGTAGAGAAAAGATAGAACAAGAGTTGTCTATCAACTTTTTTTACATAACTGCCCTTGCTAATGCTTTTAATACAAATATTGAGGACCTTCTGAACAATTATTATGAAAATCAATTAAAAACCTTAGGTAAGTATGGTTTACTATAAACATACAACTATAAATTGAGGGTAAGCCTTTCACCCTATAACTTAATTATACAGCAAAAGGTCTACCCTAGCTTTTTATCATACTATAGTTGGAATCATATTATTAAATTTTAATATACTAAAGGTACCGTTGATAGCTAATATCTTATCTATCTATATTATTAGCGCTAACTTAAATCACAATTTGTCATTCCGAGGGGAGCAAAGCTGAGTCAAAGGATGACAGGTCAAAAAAATTTTAGAAGTATTAGAAGTAATTGTGTTAAGTTAAAGCCCATAATATCTATATATGACGCTCCAACAACACCTGCTCCTGTAGTCTTCTTAATCCTTCTTTTATAGCCCTTGCTCTAATTTCTCCTATGCCCTCTACTTCATCCAACTGCCCGATAGATGCCTTAAGAATTTTCTGAAAACTATTATATTGCTTTACTAAATTCTCTATAACACCAAGGGGCAATCTCGGGATCTTTGTCAAAATCCTGTATCCTTTAGGGGACACCGCTAAGTCCAATGCGTTTATACTATTGCCGTAACCTAATATTTTTGAGATGTTATTTAGATTTAGCAATTCTTCTGAAGTTAGAGATTTGATTGCTTTTTCAATTCCCTCGTAATCCCCTTCTGCCCCAAATTTATAATCGTAAATAACATGTTTTCCATCTTCTTTCACATTAGCTACTAATTCTTCTAACTGCATGCTTACCAATCGCCCTTCATTTCCTAATTCATAAATAAATTTCTCAATCTCATAGGCGATTTTCATTACCATCTCTGTTCTTTGTAAAACTACTGCTACATCATATACTGTCACCAAATCTTCAAACTCTAAAGCACTAAGACTGGTCATAGCTTTGTCGAAGGATATCTTATATTTTTCTAGGGTTTGTATAGCTTGATTGGCTTTGGTCAATATTTTGTCTGGGTCCTGTATAATATATTTATGATAACCTTTATATAAGGTAATGATATTACGTCTTTGAGAGATAGCAATAACAATTTCTCCCGTTTCTTTTGCAACCCGCTCTGCTGTACGATGTCGAATACCCGTTTCACTGGAAGGAACTGAAGAATCTGGAATCAACTGTGCATTGGCATATAATATTTTTTTAGCATCGTAGCTTAAAATAATAGCTCCATCCATTTTTCCTAGTTCATATATATAGGCAGGGGAAAAGTCTATATTGATATGAAACCCACCATCTACGACTTCCATGATATCCTGACTATCAGCAATAACAATCAACGCTCCCGTTTTAGCTCTTAACAAATTTTCCAGCCCTTCCCTCAAGGGTGTGCCAGGAGCCAATAATTTTAGAGTTTCCATTAACTCCTCTTCCTTGCTCCACTCTTCCTTAACCATCACACTGCCCTCCTTCTATCCTAATGTTTCAGTATATAATTTTACCATTATTTTGCCAATCAATCTATAAATTTATCAATATTTATAAGGAGATTTTTGTATAGATAACCAACGCCGAATTCCTCCTAAGGTTTTTCTACACCAAATACTTGTTGAATCACTTCTTGAAGGGTTTTCGACTGGATTACATCAATATTGTCAAACTTAACAGCCTTAGAAAAAGTATTTTTTGCAACATATACCTTCTTAAAGCCCATTCTAGCTAGTTCTTTTATTCTGCTCTCAAGGGCTGGAACTTTTTTCAATTCCCCTGTTAATCCTACATCAGCAATAAAAACTATATTATTAGATATTCCTATATTATATACAGAAGAGGCGATACTCATGATGACAGATAGATTTGCCGCTTGTTCTTTAAGCTTTATTCCACCTGTGGTTTTAATAACAACATTTTTATTAAATAAATTGATTCCTCCCCTTTGCTCTAGGATAGATATTAATGTGTTCAGTTGTTCTCTTCTTAGAGCTTCCCCAATTCTAGAAGGATAAGGAGTAAAGGAGTTAGATACCAAACTCTCTATTTCTGCAATAATAGGCCTAGAACCCTCTCTCAAAACAGTCAAAGCGCTCCCTGAAACAATCTCTCCCTCATCCCTTTTCGTCATAAAAAACTCCGAAGGATTATCTATAGATAAAAGTCCCTTTTCTGTCATAGAAAAAAAGCCCATCTCTCCAGTACTGCCAAACCTATTTTTAGTAGATAAAACAGCTCTTAGCTCTTCTTCATCTTCTCCTTCAATCACCAACACTGTATCTACAAGGTGTTCCAATGCTCTCAAACCTGCGATCTCGTCATTTTTATTCATTTGTCCTATCATGATGACTGCCTTTGGCTTATCACTATTTTTCGCAACCCTTAATAATTCATTAGAGCACTCCATAGTTTGTGTTGGATTGCCTGCCCTAGCCGGTAGGTGTTGACTTAAAGTAAATGTTTGTATACTATCTACAATGATCAAATCAGGTTCAATTTCTTCAATAGACTGTAGTACATAGTCCATACTGGTATCAGCTATAATCCAAATGTTTTCGTCTATCTTATCTAAGATTCTATCTGCTCTATTCTTAATCTGACTATCACTCTCTTCTCCAGAGGCATATAAAACCTTATAGCCTTTTGAAGCTACATCATTAGCTACAGCTAAGGTTAAAGTAGATTTCCCCCCTCCTGGAGGTGAAGTAATAATCGTTATAGAATCTCTAACAATTCCGCCCCCCATCACTCGATTAAATTCATTCATCCGTGTAATGATTCTATCGCTTTTACTACCTTGCACTTCTGATAGTTTTATTATAGGGGTTTTCTTCCTTATCTCATATTTCTTTACTGCAGATTTTTTATCCATCCGTACAATAGCTTCTTCAACTGTATTCCATTCATTACATTCTGAACATCTTCCTACCCATTTTAGGGACTGATAGCCACAATTCGAACATTGATATATTGTTTTCTCTTTCATTTTTCCTCCACATAAACCTTTCTAAAAAAGATTTTATTTTATACATCATTCACTTAAGTATACTATTATATACATCACTTTTTCAAGCAAAGCTCTAGTCTACAGGCTGAAATAGGCAATCTAAATTTAGCGTTTATATTTGCAGTACCGGATACTTCAAAAAGAAAAAAATAGAAAGGATCATCCTTCCTATTTTTTTCTTACTATTATATCATCATTTTGAAAGTCAATTTCCACATGACTTCCTGCTGTTACATCTCCCTTTAATAATGCTTCTGACAACTTATCTTCTACTAGTTTTTGTATTGCCCTTTTCAATGGTCTTGCACCAAATTGTGGATCATATCCTTCATCTGCAATATGCTTTTTAGCTTGATCGGTGATTTCTACTTCAATTTCTAGCTTATCCAGACGTTTCTTCAAATCTCCTACCATCAGGTCTACTATCTGTGCAATATATTCTCTATCTAAACTATGGAACACTATGATGTCATCAATTCTATTCAAGAATTCCGGTCGAAAACTTCTTCTTAGTTCCCCCATAACATTTTCTTTCATTTTCTCATATTCATTTTTTGCTACATTTTCTTCATTTACAGCAAATCCAAGAGATTTTTGTTTCTTTATTGTATGTGCCCCTACATTAGAAGTCATAATAATGATAGAGTTTTTAAAGTCCACAGTCTTTCCTTTTGCATCAGTAAGACGGCCATCATCTAGTATTTGTAGTAATACATTGAAAACATCTGGATGTGCCTTCTCAATTTCATCAAACAGAATAACTGAGTAAGGCTTTCTTCTAACTTTTTCCGTTAGTTGACCACCTTCATCAAACCCTACGTATCCAGGAGGAGAGCCTATCAACCTTGATACTGTATGTTTTTCCATGTACTCTGACATGTCTATGCGAATCATAGCATCTTCTTCCCCAAACATAGCTTCTGCTAAAGCCCTTGATAGTTCTGTTTTTCCTACGCCTGTTGGCCCTAGGAAAATAAAGGAACCAATGGGCCTTTTAGGATCCTTTAATCCTACCCTTGCCCTTCTAATAGCCTGGGATACAGATTTAACAGCTTCTGCCTGCCCAATTACTCGATCATGTAATATACTTTCCATGTTAAGCAGTTTTTCTGATTCTTCCTGCTGAAGTTTTTTTACTGGTACTCCTGTCCAATCAGAAACAACTCCGGCAATTTCTTCCGTATCTACTACTGCTTTGTTTGCATGGGCTTTATTTGTCCAATCCATTTGTCTTTTTTCAAGTTCTTCCTTAGCGGATTTTTCTTTATCCCTCAACTGTGCCGCCCTCTCAAAATCTTGCAAGCTGATGGCTTCTTCCTTCTCTTTGCTTAGTTTTTCCAAGGTTTCCTCTAAATCTTTTAAATCAGGCGGTGCTGTTACAACCATCAATCGAACTTTAGAGGCTGCCTCGTCAATTAAATCAATAGCTTTATCTGGTAAATATCGATCAGTAATATATCGATGAGATAATTCTACTGCTGCTTTTAAAGCGTCATCTGTTATCTTTACTCTATGATGTGCTTCATATTTATCTCTTAAGCCCTGTAATATTTTAACAGTGTCTTCTGTAGAAGGTTCTTCAATCATAATAGGCTGGAATCTTCTTTCTAGTGCAGCATCTTTTTCAATGTGCTTTCTATATTCATCAATTGTTGTAGCTCCAATAGTTTGCAGTTCCCCACGGGCTAAAGCTGGTTTTAGTATATTAGAAGCATCAATAGCTCCTTCTGCTGCCCCTGCTCCAACCATAGTATGAATTTCATCAATAAATAAAATGATATCTCCTGCCTGCCTTATTTCTTCCATAACTTTTTTAAGACGTTCTTCAAATTCTCCCCTATACTTAGCTCCTGCTAACATAGATGAGATATCTAGAGTAATGATTCTTTTATCCTTTAAAACTTCTGGAATGTTGCCTTCAACGATTTGCTGTGCTAGCCCTTCTGCTACAGCAGTTTTTCCAACACCAGGTTCCCCTACTAAACAAGGATTGTTTTTTGTCCTTCTACTTAGTATTTGTATAACCCTTTGTGTTTCTTTGTTTCTACCAATAACAGGATCAATTTTTCCTTCTCTTACCATCTCATTCAAATCCCGACCATACTTGTTGAGGGTTGGTGTGTTATTGGAACTTTTTTGTACATTGCCTGTATTGTAGTTAGTATTCTGAGGGCCCTTACTATTTAGTAATTTCAGCACCTCATCCTTGGCCTTTTCTAGACTTATCCCCATTTGCATAAGAATTTTAGCAGCGATTCCCTCACCTTCTGCGATCAATCCTAGCAATAAGTGTTCTGTACCAATATAATTATGACCCAAACCTCTTGCCGCCTCAAAACTAAGTTCAAATACCCTCTTAGTTCTTGGCGTAAAGCCTACTAGTTGAGGTTGTTCTAATCCCTTTCCAACAACTTGAATGACTTTCTCTTGCAACTGTGCAACTTCTATTCCTAAGTTTTTTAAAGCCTTAGCACCGATGCCTTCTCCTTCTTGTAATAGCCCCAGTAGTAAGTGCTCTGTTCCTACATAGTTATGTCCTAACTGCTGAGCATATTGTTGAGATAAAATAATACATTGTTGTGCTCTTTCTGTAAATCTACCATCTACTGCCATAATATAACCTCCTATCCTATAATACTTTTCTCACTAATTCAGCTCTTTGTATATCTCTTTCATCTGTAGCCAACATTCTATTAAAATATTTTTGTAAATAACCTGGTTGAATCATCATAATGAGACGATTCAATTTTTCTAATTGTACTTCTTGGATTAATCCTAAACTAACACCCAGCTTTACATCTGAAATCAATTGCATAGCTTCATGAGCACTTACTTTTCTAGCATTTTTAAGAATACCGAAGGAACGAAATACTTTATCTTCTAGTTCAATTCTTTTTGTTGCCAATAGACTATGTCTTGCTGCTCTTTCTTTTTCAATAATTTGTAATGTAACATCATGAAGATTGCCTACAATCTCTTTTTCTGTTACACCAAGAGTTACTTGATTAGAGATCTGATATAAACTTCCTAAAAACTCTGTTCCTTCTCCATAAATTCCCCTCACATCTAAACCAATTTGACTTGCCGCTCGCAAAACTCCTTGAATATATCTGGTTAGACCTAATGCTGGTAAGTGCATCATAACAGAAGCCCTAACTCCTGTACCTAAGTTTGTGGGACAAGCAGTCAGGTAACCTAACCCCTCATCAAAAGCATAATCTATTTTTTCCTCCAGCAAATCATCTATTTTATCTGCCGTATCCCAAGCTTTTTCTAATTGCAACCCCGGAAGTAAACATTGGATTCTTATATGATCTTCCTCATGGATCATAATACTGATAGTTTCCTCACTATTTAAAAGCATATTCCCTATAGCTGCATTTTTAACTAAGTCAGGACTAATAAGGTGCTTTTCTACATAATTCATACGATCCAACTCACTGATACTCTTCATAGAAATTAATTGAAAGTCGTCCTTTAATCTACTATTTCCTTCTACTATACCATGGTGCACTTTATCTACGACTTCCTGCGCTCTATGATCATTAAGACTATGAGGAAAGGGAATACCTTCAACATTTCTTGCTATTCTAACTCTGCTGCTAATAACAATATCTGCCTCTGGCCCTACTTTTTCTAACGCTTCGGTCATCCGTCTCCCTCCTACCTTCCTTCTATTTTCTCTTCCAATTCCTTAATCGTATCTCTTAGTTGTGCTGCTCTTTCAAAAGCCTGTTGCTCAACAGCTTCTTTTAATTGTAATTTTAATTCGTTGACCTCCCGTTTTAGACGAATCCTGCCCCCAGCCCTTTTAGGAACCTTGCCTGTGTGTTGAAGATTGCCATGAACCTTTCGTATTAAAGGGGCTAGTTTCACTTTAAATTCCGTATAGCATTGATGACAGCTTAACCTTCCTATCTGTTTGAAACTATCATAGGTATTACCACATTGACTGCACTTTATCAAGTTGTCATACTGCATCTTAACTTGAGGATCTTTGGTAACATCTAAGAGTCCTGCTAGAAAGTTGTGTATGGAAAAAGCATTATCAAAGTTCAAGGTATCTTTTACTTTGGCACATTGCTCGCACAAATGAACTTCTTCTTTTTTTCCTTGGATTATTTTTGTCATATGCACTGTCGCCTGCCTGTTATTACATTCTTGGCACATCATGTTCTTTTTCCTCCTATCCTAGCAATGTTGCCACCATATTTTTTAAAATGTTTGCTCGAATTTCATCCTTAATATTCAACGGTGATATAATAGCAGCATCATCAACTGCTGCCCTCATAAGCTTTGACTCCCGTAAAGAAATAATACCCCTCTCCCTAAGAGATTCTATTCGTCGATTTGCATCACTCTTTGTTATGCTGTTGCCAATTTCCTTTATAAGAAAGTAATAGAGATTTTCGTTTTCACTAAATATCAATTGTCTAATTTTAATATATCCTCCACCACCTCTTTGACTCTCTATATAATATCCTCGAGAATAGTCAAACCGAGTCATTAGTACGTAGTTTATTTGTGAAGGAGCACATTCAAAGTACTTAGCTAGTTCATTCCTCTGTATTTCTACCGTTTGATTCTTACTTTCTTTAATTAACTCTTTTAAAAAAGCTTCAATAGCATCACTTATTCTTGCCACAAAACCACCTTCTTTAAACTTTGACCTTCTTTGACTTTAATTTTATATAATATGAAAATATTTGTCAACTACTATTTATTAAAATAATTCCACAAAAACAGAGAAATTAATCAAAAACTTTTTCTTTCCCTCTGATTTTACAAAAAAAAAAGCATATGCTATGCATATGCTTTAAAGAAAAAGTTTATACTTTTGCTGCTTTAGCAGCTTCCACTACCTTTTCACTAATCATTTGAGGTGCTTCTTCATATCTCACAAACTCCATTGTAAAGACACCTCTAGCTTGGGTCATAGATCGAAGATCAATGGCATACTTAAACATTTCTGATTGAGGTACTTCTGCCGCTACCATTTGCATTCCTTTTGGTTGTGGTTCCATACCTATAATTCTACCACGCCGTTTATTTAAGTCCCCCATAATATCTCCCATATACTCCTCTGGAACAATAACGTTGACTTTTACAATTGGCTCTAATAACACTGGTTTAGCAGTTTCTATTCCCTTTTTAAAGGCTAAGGAGGCAGCAATCTTAAAAGCCATCTCTGATGAATCTACATCATGATAAGAACCATCATAAAGCGTCGCCTTGATATTTACTACGGGATAACCTGCTAAAGCACCAGATTCTAAACACTCTCTTAAACCTTTTTCCACCGCTGGTATATAAGACTTTGGTACAGAACCTCCAAAGATTTCTTCATTAAATTCAAACCCTTCCACAGCAGGTTCAAATCTTATCTTAACATCTCCATACTGTCCATGTCCTCCAGACTGTTTTTTGTGTTTTCCTTGTACGTCAGATTTACCTTTAATTGTTTCTCTATATGGAACGATAGGATCACTTAGTTCTACTTCAACACCAAATTTATTTTTTAGCTTACTAGTGATTACTTTGATGTGAAGTTCACCATGACCTCGAATTAACGTCTGTTTTGTCTCTACATTTCGTTCAAAGCTGAAGGATGGATCTTCCTCCGCTAGACGCTGTAGGCCAGAACTTATTTTTTCCTCATCCCCTCTAGCCTTAGGCTCTACTGCAAGATATAATTGGGGTTGATCAAATTCTATACCACTATAAATAATAGGGTCACTCACACTGCATAGCGTATCTCCAGTATTGGTATGCTGCAGCTTAGCTACTGCTGCTATATCTCCAGCCTTTACTTCCGATATGTCTATTTGGTTTTTACCTCTTAATAAAAACAGGTTTCCGATTTTTTCTTTTTCATCTTTGTTGGCATTTACAACTTCCATGTCTGCCTTTAGACTACCTGATATCACTTTAAATATTGAAATTTTACCCATATATGGATCTGCAATGGTCTTGAATACTTGAGCAGAAAAAGGCTGATTTTCCTCTAAAGACCGTTCTACTACCTCATCCTTATGAGGATGTTTTCCTTGTTTCGGTGGCATATCCATAGGAGATGGGGAATAATCATTGATCATGTTCAGTAAGCTGTGAATTCCTATGTTTTTAGCAGTAGCACCACACAATACAGGTACAATCTCACCACTAAGAATTCCTTTACGCAATCCATTTTGGATTTCTTCTTGGGTAAATTCTTCTCCTGCAAAATACTTTTCTAATAACATTTCATCTGTTTCTGCAACCGATTCCATCAGCATTTCTCTAATTTCTGCTACCTGCTGCATTTTATCTTCTGGAATAGGCTTTTCTGTACAAGTTTTACCATCATACTCTTTAGCAATCATTTTTACAACATTAATATTTCCAATAAAACTTTCTTTTTCGCCTAGAGGGATTTGAAAAGGTGCTACTTTTTTACCAAATTTTTCTCTTAATTCATTCAACACTTTATCAAAATCAGCATTTTCTCTATCCATTTTGTTTACAAACATAAATGTTGGTTTTTTCTTATCTTCGGCATAGTCCCATGCCTTTTCAGTTCCTACTTCAATACCACTAGTAGCATCGACTAATATGATCAATCCGCCCGCTACTTTAATAGAACTCTGCACTTCACCAACAAAGTCAAAATAACCAGGAGTATCTATAAAGTTAATCTTGTGCCCTTCCCACTCCATGGGAATAACAGAAGTATTAATAGATATTTTTCTCGCTATTTCCTCTTTATCAAAGTCTGAAACCGTATTCCCGTCTTCCACTCTACCAATTCGATTGATAAGTTTAGCCGTGTATAATGCTGATTCTGTTAGTGTGGTCTTGCCACATCCTCCGTGTCCTAATAATGCGATATTTCTTATTTTGCCAGCTTCGTATATTTTCATATATTTTCCCCCTCGCATGATATCGTTTGAATTATTAGATTAAATTAAATATTCGATACTTTTTGTAAAACTCCTTTATTTATTTTTGTTTTTTAAAAATATTTTGTATAAGTTAATTATTCCAAATATTCTAATATTTATTACTTGTTTTTTTCTTTTTTACACAAAACCAGTAACTTTCTTGAGCTGTATGACACGACACTTGAACTTTAATATATTAAAGACTATATATGCAGCCTATAGTTTTAAGCAAAATCACAGACCGTATCTATCAAAATTCTTAGTCACACATCTATAAGATATGTTGTCATTATAAAAATTATCAATAAAAGTTTTTATAATGTTTCTAAGTAAGAAAAAAGCAGAGATATCATCTCCGCTCTTTTCTTAGCTTAACCACGCTTATATAAATTACATAATCGTTAACTTAATACAATCATTCCCAAATTTCCGTCGAGCTGTCATCCTGAGCATCGCGAAGGATCTTGGAATATGAAGCATTTTGCTAATTCTAAGATCCTTCGCGATGCTCAGGATGACAAATTGTGGTTTAGGTTAACGTTAATGATATAAACTACATAGTATGTATTACACAAAGAAAATCATTTACTTCCTTCAAAATAATTTGTAAAGGAGTTAAGACACATGTATCAGTATTATTCCAACTATAATCCTATTTACCAACATCCTCATACTAACTCATTGGCAGTAGCCTATATAAAAGGAGGTCCTCTTCAACCTGAAATCCAGGGGTCCGTTTGGTTTAAAGAGGTCCCTGGAGGTACAGAGGTTTTTGTGGAGGTGAATGGTCTCCCCCCCTACCAACCAGCCACCAATGACGAAGATCCTGTAGGACCTCACGGCTTTCATATTCATGAGTTTGGAAGCTGTGAAATTAGCAACCCAGAAGATCCATTTCAACAAGCAGGTCAACATTGGGCACCTCATGGTCAACCCCATGGTAATCATGCAGGAGATTTTCCCGTATTATTTTCAAATAATGGTTATGCAAGGATGAGCTTTTTTACCAATAAGTTTAAACCTGCTGATGCTATCGGAAAGGCAGTAATTATTCATAAGAATCCAGACGATTATCGTTCCCAACCCACAGGGGATGCTGGTAAACGGCTGGCTTGCGGTATTATTCAGTGGTACTGTTGTTAATATAAAACAGTTAGATGTACGCCTTTAAAGTTAAATTTAGAGGCGCACATCTATTTAGTGCACTACTAAGTCCTCTTGTTGAAGAAAAACTTCCTCATGTCTTAAAATCTGCTTTGTTCTATCGCCTTTTTCTAAGGAATCTAAATACACCACTTCCTTTGGCACAATCTTGATGGCCTTTAGCTGATCCCCTTTAAACTCTACAATTTCATTGTCTGGGTTATATTTCATAGCCTCTTCAAAAATCTTTTTATCTTGAGCACAAATTCTTGCTTCTCCAAACACCTGAACACCTTTAATACGTCTATGGTTGATATACTCTGTATTTACTAATAAACATACATTAGGATTTTGTTGAATTGCCTTAAACTTTTCTCCGCCAGCAGATAAAATATATATATCCGTTTCTTTTCCTAGAAAGTACTGTACAGGACTGCATCTAGCTATGCCGTCTTTGCAGGTAGCTAAAGAGGCACTTTTATGTTCCCTCAAAAATTCTACAATGTGTTGTCTTAGCTCTAGTGGTGCCATTTTTTTATCCATTTTTATCATCTCCTTTTAATTCATCGGCTTTAATAGTTTCATTGATCGACTTCTTTCTTACCTAAATATTATTTAGCTTTTTAAAAAAACTATACAATATTAATGAAGGATAGGGTGTCTTCTCACCCTATCCTTCATTATTTATGATTTATCGTATTGGACATACTCCTGTTTCGCAGTCATCACTGGTGATTTCCGTTTCTATCTCTTGCTTTTCATACTTAGTGATTAACGAAGGAATAAAACCCTTCATAGCCTCTGCCCTTTTAGTATATTCCTCTTCCTCTATTGCCTCATAAGGCAGCAATTTATAAAAATGATCTTCCAACGATAAAAAAGATAAAGCTACTATATCATTCCAATTATTCCATACCCATTCTTCTACCTGATGCCATTCATCTTCTTTAGTATGTACAGTGATGGAACAATTATGGTCTACATAATGTTCCATAAACATTTTATAGTTTTCTAGTTGTTGTATTGCAGAGACATCATATTTGGTTTTACCTTTGGGAGCTTTTATAGGAAATTCTACTACTTTTGTTGAGCAGGTTTCCCATTCTTGACCTACCTCTGGAAAAACAGGATATCCCAGCTCCTCACAAACTTTTACTAATGGATCATCAGCACTTACCCGTATTCTCCGTATATAATAAGGGGAATGAGAGTAGTGAACCCCACTAGAAACAGTCGGTAACTGGCTCAGTGTACCTTCAGGTTTAATAGTAGTTACTAACAAAGGAGCCTTTTCTCCTATAGCATCAGCATAAACCTCAGCCTCTTTATGAGCAGTGTTTCTTAAGGTCTTTAATAGCTTTATTTCTTCTTCTTTAGTCATGCCAGTAGCATTCACCATATCTTGCCACCCTGTTAAGGAACAACCTAACAACTTATCCCTTTTTTGTACTTCATCCCATTTAGGCAATTCTAGCTCAACACAGGTCATTCTATAGCTTGCCCTCACAGATAATCTCTGAGCTTCTATCAATCCTTCTTGATCCAAAACGCCATCCTCTTGAACAAAAGCAAACACATTCACTGTCGTTAAATTACATAATCCCTTAGAGTCCAAAAGAATTTCTCCGCAAGGATTTACCCCCTTCATACTCGGTCTTCTTTTACTGCCAGCCTCAGCATTTACCCATCCAGGCTCACCAGAGTATCTCATCTTCTCCATTAGCCAATGTAGCTTTTCCCTACTAGGTTTAGACTCATAATAAATAGAATTATTACTCATTTGTCTATGTATAATCTCTTGGTCTACAATCCACTGCCCTTCAATTTGTTTATATAAATTAGACTTAGCTTCAATAGACACCGTATCCTCTGGGTCAATCAAAATCATTTCAGCAGTACGCCTTACTCCCCCAACAACAACATTTTCTCCAATAATATTGGCTATATCTAGACAATCAACAGCACCTAGTTTGACTTTTTCTGATATGCTTGCTTTTTTACTGTTTGTAATGACTTTATTTATTTTATAAAACATATTTTTCAAACTTTCGTGACCACTGGCTGTCCCCCCAAAAGTTTTTAACTTTTCTCCCTTAGGTCTTACATGATCATAGTTAATGATGATGGTTTTTATACTTCTGTATTCATGACTATATATCAACTTAAAAAAGAAATCCAATGCCTGAGTCCAGCCTTCTTTACTATCTCCTACAGTGATTTTTACAATGTTTTTATGTGCAAACTCTAAGCTAGTATTATCTTCTCTTAAATCCTTAGGTATAGGCGCATAATCCTTATGTATGATATCATAGTCAGTCCTAACTTTAGGCAGTGCCTGAACATCCTTTTTTAAGACCCTGACGCCAACTCCCGATCCCACCATCAAGAGATAAAATAAATCTTTAAAGGATTCAAAAGCATCAATCACTAAAAATGCGCAATTATAGTTAGCCATTGGATAGCTTCTAGCTACCGTCGTATTTCCCACCCAAAAAGTTCTGCCAGATAAAAATTGTTTTAGATTATAAACATTATCAAATAACTTCTCTGCTTCCTGTCTTGTTGTAGGAACTAAACTACAGTTATATTCTACAGCTCTTTTAACAGTTTCCCACCAATATTCCCGTCTACTTTCTTCAGGGATCCACCTAGCGTAAGTTCTATAGTAAACAAAACTTCCCAATTGTTGCATCGGAGAAAATCTATGCTTGTAGGAACTAATGAAGGCATCCGTCAATAACTTATTTTCTTCCTTATTTCTAACACTTCTACTTCTATTTCTTTGATTTCTATAAATAATATATCTTTTTGCCGCATCTTTCCTATCACTGGACATCAACATATCCTCTACGATATCTTGTATTTCTTCAACATGCAGTGGGGATTCTTCATTTTCAATTTTACCAACAATCTCATCAGCTATTTTTTTACTTAAATCCTCGTCTATCCCCTTTGTTGTTTCTCCCATTGCTTTTTTTATTGCACCAATAATTTTAGAACTATCAAAATCCACCATCCTACCATCCCGCTTCTTAACTTTAAACATACATATGCCTCCTCACAACATCTATTATAGCTATTTATTTGAACTTTTTCTTTTAGGGTTACGCCCTCCTCACTTAAGCGTTAGCGTAGGTGAGCTTTCTAAATCATGTGGAGTAGATCCTCTACCTGATTCCCCGATGTTTCAACTTGCTGAAATGAGTTCACTCAGATTTTTAAAACAACATTTGGTATGCGTCGTCTAATTTGTGTACAATATATTGTACCACCTATTTTTTTGAAAGTCAAAATCTTCTTTCTGGTCCTTTCTGAATGATAAAATTTATAAAGGATTCCAAAGACATAGTAGACAAAACAAAAGTAGGCTGCCGCCTACTTTCTAAAAATGGTATCTAATATTTCTTCAATTGTATTGGTTATATACTCACCTTTTTTATATTTTCTTTTTGCAATGGTAATCTCTACTTCATTGCCCTTTGCTATAGCATCCCGCAAAATTTTGGGAGTTTCTATAAAAACACCTTTTTCATTATATTGATCATCTAGAATCACAAATGTAGGGAGTTTTGTCTTCCCTCCTACTTTATATTTCTCCATATAAACCTCATTGCCCTTTCTAGGCAATATACCGATTTTAATGTTCTCGTTATTATCGCTCATTTTTTGTAGTGCTGGTACATTAATCACACAATCCGGGCACCATATTTCAGCAAAAGCCAATATATATACTGTTTTATCAATCAACTTAATTTTCTCCACCAATTCTTCCTGTAAAAGAATACCTTTGTATATCTCCAATGTCTTTTCCCGATGAACATCTTGATCTTCCTTTAAAAAAGCTTGGAAAGATCCTGCAGATGCAAAAATTTCGCGAAAAATCATTCTTATCATCCCCCCTTGTGGTTGACCATACTATTTATACATTATATCATTATTTGCTATGGAATTTAAGTGAATTTGTTACATTTAATATTTATTATTCATATTTAACCTAATTGCAAAAACTAAAAAAACTTCTACGTTTTCTGTAGAAGTTTTTCTATATCGCAACGACCTACTCTCCCAGGCAGCTTCCCGCCAAGTACCATCAGCGGTTAAGTAGATGACCAAAAGCCTGGGTTTGGCTTTTGTGTCAGTCACTTAGTTAAAAAACTTCATGCTCATCCTTCTGTTTAACAGTAGTATTTTTTTATGAAGTTTTTTAACCTCCTTAATTTAATTAAGCCCTTTCAGCGTTAACTTTAAATTAACGAAAACTAGAAAAACTTCTACGTTTTTTGTAGAAGTTTTTCTATATCGCAACGACCTACTCTCCCAGGCAGCTTCCCGCCAAGTACCATCAGCGCTGAAGGGCTTAACTGCTGTGTTCGGTATGGGAACAGGTGTGACCCCTTCGCTATTGTCACGATATTCTTTTGAAGGATTGTTCCCTCAAAACTAAACAATGTATGAGTTATTTTTGGTCAAGTCCTCGACCTATTAGTATCGGTCAGCTTAATACATTACTGCACTTACACCTCCGACCTATCTACCAGATAGTCTTTCTGGGGTCTTACTCACTTGCGTGATGGGAAATCTTATCTTGAGGGGGGCTTCGTGCTTAGATGCCTTCAGCACTTATCCCTTCCGTACATAGCTACCCAGCGGTGCCTTTGGCAAGACAACTGGTACACCAGCGGTACGTCCATCCCGGTCCTCTCGTACTAAGGACAGCTCCTCTCAAATTTCCTACGCCTGCGACGGATAGGGACCGAACTGTCTCACGACGTTCTGAACCCAGCTCGCGTACCACTTTAATGGGCGAACAGCCCAACCCTTGGGACCTACTTCAGCCCCAGGATGTGATGAGCCGACATCGAGGTGCCAAACCTCCCCGTCGATGTGGACTCTTGGGGGAGATAAGCCTGTTATCCCCGGGGTAGCTTTTATCCGTTGAGCGATGGCCCTTCCACTCGGTACCACCGGATCACTAAGTCCGACTTTCGTCCTTGCTCGACTTGTTGGTCTCGCAATCAAGCTCCCTTATGCCTTTGCACTCTTTGCACGATTTCCGACCGTGCTGAGGGAACCTTTGAGCGCCTCCGTTACTTTTTAGGAGGCGACCGCCCCAGTCAAACTGCCCGCCTGACAGTGTCCCAAAACCAGATCATGGTTCATGGTTAGAACTTCAGTACTACAAGAGTGGTATCCCAACATCGACTCCTCCAAGACTGGCGTCCTAGGTTCTCAGTCTCCCACCTATCCTGTACATCTAGTACCAAAATCCAATGTCAAGCTGCAGTAAAGCTCCACGGGGTCTTTCCGTCCTGTCGCAGGTAACCAGCATCTTCACTGGTATTACAATTTCACCGGGTCCATTGTTGAGACAGCGCCCAAATCGTTACGCCTTTCGTGCGGGTCGGAACTTACCCGACAAGGAATTTCGCTACCTTAGGACCGTTATAGTTACGGCCGCCGTTTACTGGGGCTTAAGTTCTGTGCTTCGGTTACCCTAACACTTCCCCTTAACCTTCCAGCACCGGGCAGGCGTCAGCCCCTATACGTCGTCTTTCGACTTTGCAGAGACCTATGTTTTTGCTAAACAGTCGCTTGGGCCTGTTCTCTGCGACCGAAGTGTGCTTACAGCGTATAGCCTTCACACCCTTCGGCACCCCTTCTCCCGAAGTTACGGGGTCATTTTGCCGAGTTCCTTAACAATGGTTCTCCCGCTCGTCTTAGGATTCTCTCCTCACCTACCTGTGTCGGTTTGCGGTACGGGCACCTAGTTTCTCAATAGAGGCTTTTCTCGACAGTGTGGAATCAGTTGCTTCGCTACTTGTTTTTCGCTCCCCATCACCTCTCAGGATTATGCTAAAACGGATTTGCCTGTCTTAGCTCCCTACTGGCTTAGACCCACTCAACCAACGGTGGGCTCAACCTATCCTTCTGTGTCACCCCATCTCTCAAACGATTCTAGGTGGTACAGGAATCTCAACCTGTTGTCCATCGCCTACGCATTTCTGCCTCGGCTTAGGTCCCGACTAACCCTGAGCGGACGAACCTTCCTCAGGAAACCTTAGGTTTTCGACGGGTAGGATTCTCACCTACCTCTCGTTACTCATGCCAACATTCTCTCTTCTATGCAGTCCACTACTCCTTACGGTATAGCTTCAACCCACATAGAATGCTCGCCTACCGAATATTTCTATTCCCATAGCTTCGGTGATACGTTTGAGCCCCGGACATTTTCGGCGCAGAATCACTCGACCAGTGAGCTATTACGCACTCTTTAAATGAGTGGCTGCTTCTAAGCCAACATCCTGGTTGTCTGTGCAACTCCACATCCTTTCCCACTTAACGTATACTTTGGGACCTTAGCTGATGATCTGGGTTCTTTCCCTCTTGACCACGGATCTTATCACTCGTAGTCTGACTCCTGAAAATAAGTTAACGGCATTCGGAGTTTGATAGGTTTTGGTAACCGGTGAAGGCCCCTAGACCATTCAGTGCTCTACCTCCGTCACTCTCATTTCAAGGCTAGCCCTAAAGCTATTTCGGCGAGAACCAGCTATCTCCGAGCTCGATTGGAATTTCTCCGCTACCCACAGGTCATCCAATGACTTTTCAACGTCAACTGGTTCGGACCTCCACGAAATTTTACTTCCGCTTCATCCTGCCCATGGGTAGATCGCACGGTTTCGGGTCTATAGCATGTAACTAATCGCCCTATTAAGACTCGGTTTCCCTTCGGCTCCGTACCTGAAGTACTTAACCTTGCTACATACCATAACTCGTTGGCCCGTTCTACAAAAAGTACGCGGTCACGCATTAAAAGCGCTTCCACAGCTTGTAGGCAAAAGGTTTCAGGTTCTTTTTCACTCCCCTTCCGGGGTTCTTTTCACCTTTCCCTCACGGTACTATGCGCTATCGGTCACTAGGTAGTATTTAGCCTTGGGGGGTGGTCCCCCCTGCTTCCCACAGGGTTTCACGTGTCCCGTGGTACTCTGGATCATTCTCAAAGTTCTTCAGTGTTTCGCTTACGGGACTTTTACCCTCTACGGTGGAGTTTTCCAACTCTTTTCAACTACACTTACCAATCTTCTTAATGAAAATGTCCACAACCCCAAAAACTTAAGTTCTTGGTTTGGGCTCTTCCCCTTTCGCTCGCCGCTACTGAGGGAATCGATTTTTCTTTCTCTTCCTCGGGGTACTTAGATGTTTCAGTTCCCCCGGTCTACCTTCTATTACCTATGAATTCAGTAATAGATACTTGGACATTACCCCAAGTGGGTTTCCCCATTCGGACATCTACGGATCAATGCTTGCTTGCAGCTTCCCGTAGCTTTTCGCAGCTTACCACGTCCTTCTTCGGCTCCTAGTGCCAAGGCATCCACCCTTTGCCCTTAATAACTTGACCTTTGATGAATTACTTTAGCTTTGTTTCTTTTCTCATATCATTGTTTAGTTTTCAAAGAACAATTTGAAAAGACCTTATTAAAAGAGGTCTCTCAAAATTAAACAGTATAGTATTGCCATTTCTCCTTAGAAAGGAGGTGATCCAGCCGCACCTTCCGATACGGCTACCTTGTTACGACTTCACCCCAGTCATCGGCTTCACCTTCGACAGCTCTCCCCTTACGGTTGAGCAGCTGGCTTCGGGCGCTTCCGACTCCCGTGGTGTGACGGGCGGTGTGTACAAGACCCGGGAACGCATTCACCGCGACATTCTGATTCGCGATTACTAGCAACTCCGACTTCATGTGGGCGAGTTTCAGCCCACAATCCGAACTGAGACCGACTTTATGAGATTCGCTCCAGATTACTCCTTCGCTGCCCTTTGTATCGGCCATTGTAGCACGTGTGTAGCCCTGAACATAAGGGGCATGATGATTTGACGTCATCCCCACCTTCCTCCGAGTTATCCCCGGCAGTCTCTCTAGAGTGCCCATCCGAAATGCTGGCAACTAAAGACAAGGGTTGCGCTCGTTGCGGGACTTAACCCAACATCTCACGACACGAGCTGACGACAACCATGCACCACCTGTCACTTCTGTCCCCGAAGGGAAAACTTCTGTTAAAAAGCGGTCAAAAGGATGTCAAGTCCAGGTAAGGTTCTTCGCGTTGCTTCGAATTAAACCACATGCTCCGCTGCTTGTGCGGGTCCCCGTCAATTCCTTTGAGTTTCACACTTGCGTGCGTACTCCCCAGGCGGAGTGCTTAATGCGTTAGCTGCGGCACTGAGGTTTGACCCCCAACACCTAGCACTCATCGTTTACGGCGTGGACTACCAGGGTATCTAATCCTGTTCGCTCCCCACGCTTTCGTGCCTCAGCGTCAGTTACAGTCCAGAGAGTCGCCTTCGCCACTGGTGTTCCTCCTAATATCTACGCATTTCACCGCTACACTAGGAATTCCACTCTCCTCTCCTGCACTCAAGCCAATAAGTTTCTAAGGCTTACTACGGTTGAGCCGTAGCCTTTCACCCTAGACTTTATTGGCCGCCTACGCACCCTTTACGCCCAGTGATTCCGGATAACGCTTGCCCCCTACGTATTACCGCGGCTGCTGGCACGTAGTTAGCCGGGGCTTCCTCCCGAGGTACCGTCATTATCTTCCCTCGAAACAGAGCTTTACGACCCGAAGGCCTTCATCGCTCACGCGGCGTCGCTGCATCAGGGTTTCCCCCATTGTGCAATATCCCCCACTGCTGCCTCCCGTAGGAGTCTGGACCGTGTCTCAGTTCCAGTGTGGCCGGTCACCCTCTCAGGTCGGCTACTGATCGTCGCCTTGGTAGGCCTTTACCCCACCAACTAGCTAATCAGACGCGGGCCCATCTTGTACCAATAAATCTTTGGCTATTCATAAGATGCCTTAGAATAGCTTTATGCGGTATTAGCAATCGTTTCCGACTGTTATCCCCCTGTACAAGGTAGGTTACCCACGCGTTACTCACCCGTCCGCCGCTAGGCAAATATCTAACATTCAATACTCGATTCTCATCATGTGTTGGCACTTTATGGCGTAAAGCTAGCCTTTGCTCACAAAGGGTCTACAGGCCTGCTTAACGCTGCCTCTCTTTCTCCCTTATCTCTCAAGTACTCAATGTTAGATATTTGCCTCGCTCGACTTGCATGTGTTAGGCACGCCGCCAGCGTTCATCCTGAGCCAGGATCAAACTCTTAATAAAAAATATCTGGGTTCTATCATTAATTGATAGATGTATTTTGCTGGCTTAATATCTATACTGTTTAATTTTCAAAGACCTTTTTTTCTGCCGCCCTCATTCGGCGACTTAACTACTATATCATACTTGGCTATATTATGTCAACACTTTTTTTAATTTCTTTTTCTTCTGTGTCGAACTTTCTTCTATCCCATCGCCCCTTCAGTAGCGGCGACTTTTACTACTATATCAGATTCATCTTTGCTTGTCAACTCTTTTTAGAAATTTGTTTTTGTTTAACCGCAAAATATATTATACAAGTGCAGGGGCTACCTGTGGTCGTCTTTATTATAGAAGCGGAAACAGGCGACCACAGGTAGCCCCTACATATCTTTAGGTCGCCCCTGCATATCTTTCTATCTATACTATATTATTTATACTATATAATATAATGAAGAAAGACTAGGTTACCCTAGTCCTCTTTTATTATTGGCTTCATTGTTGGAAATAAAATAATATCTCTGATTGAAGCTGAATCTGTAAGAAGCATAATTAATCTATCTACCCCTATACCTAGCCCACCTGTAGGAGGTAGTCCTACCTCCAATGCATTGATAAAGTCCTCATCCATTGGATGTGCTTCCTCATCTCCAGATTCTCTTTGTTTTAGCTGCTCTTCAAACCTTTGTTTTTGGTCAATAGGATCATTTAGCTCTGAAAAAGCATTCGCTATTTCCCATGTATTTGCAAAAGCCTCAAACCTATTTGTAATAAGTGGATTATCTGGATTCCTTTTGGCCAGAGGAGAAACCTCCACAGGATGATGCAATACAAATGTTGGCTGCATTAGGTCCTTTTCACAAAACTCTTCAAAGGCCAAGTTCACTAGATGTCCTCTTGTCATATTGTCTTTAACCTCTAAATGCAATTGACTCTTAGCAATTTTTCTAGCCTCTTCATCACTTTCAACAGCATAGAAATCAACACTGGTTTTTTCTTTTACTAAGTCATGCATAGAAACTCTCTTCCAAGGTGGTTTAAAATCTATTTCTGTTCCCTGATAATTTACTAAAGTAGTTCCATTTACTTTCTCTGCACAGTATGCCACTAGATTTTCTGTTATTTCCATCATAGACTCATAGTCTTCATAGGCTGCATAAAGTTCTATATTAGTAAATTCAGGGTTGTGTTTTATAGAAATTCCTTCATTTCTAAACATCTTCCCCATTTCATAAACTTTATCGAATCCACCTACGATGAGCCGCTTAAGATAAAGTTCATTTGCGATTCTAAGCTGCATATCTAAGTCTAATGTGTTGTGATGGGTTAAAAATGGTCTTGCTGCCGCACCCCCAGCAACGGTTGTTAATATAGGTGTCTCTACCTCTAGATAACCCCTATCATCTAAAAAGTTTCTTATTGCCTTAATGATTTTATTTCTCTTTAAAAAAGTTTCCTTAACATCTGGGTTGACGATTAAATCTACATATCTTTGTCTATATCTTAAATCTGGGTCCTTTAGACCATGCCACTTGTCTGGTAAAATCTGTAGTGATTTTGATACTAGGTATACTTCAGATGCCTTTACAGATATTTCACCCTTTTGAGTTTTGAATATATCCCCTTTGATTTCAATGATATCTCCGATATCATACTCAACAAATAAACTATAAGCTTCTTCACCAATAGCATCTTCTCTTACATAAGCTTGAATACGACCTTCTTTATCTTGTATATTTATAAAGCCTGCTTTACCATGACCTCTTTTAGCCATAAGTCTTCCTGCAATCGTTACCCTCTGTCCCTCTAGTGCATCGAAATTTTCCTTTATTTGTTGACTATAATGTGTTATATCTACCTTTTCTACCTTAAAAGGATCTTTTCCTATATTCTTTAAGTGATCTAATTTTTCTCTTCTTATTTTCAATAGTTCGCTTAAACTTTTTTCTTCTTCGTGGTTACTTGTCATTTGTTTACCCACCCTCCCGTAATACGTAGTCCTTTGTATCATTTTAATGCTTATCCGTCTATCTCACCTTTTTCTATTTTTAACACTTTATACGTTGTTACGCCATCAGGAATTTGCACCTCTACAGTATCTCCTATTTTCTTACCTAAAAGGGCTCTTCCTACAGGAGACTCATTAGATATTTTTAATTCATATGGGTCTGCTTCAGCAGAACCAACAATCGTGTACTCTACGATTTCATCAAATTCTATATCTTCTACTTGCACAGTAGTCCCTATGCTAACCTGGTCTAAGTTGATGTCATCTTCATCAATTACCCTTGCTTTTTTCAACATGCCCTCTAGCTTCATAATTCTTTCTTCCATTTGTGCTTGTTCATTTTTTGCTTCATCATATTCAGAGTTCTCGCTTATATCTCCAAAAGCGATGGCTTGTTTAATACGTTCTGCCACTTCTTTTCTTCTAACAGTTTTTAAGTGCTCTAGCTCATCCTCTATTTTTTTTAGCCCTTTAAGGGTTAAAACAACCTCTTTATCTACCATAACTCTCTCTCCTTTTTTTATGTAAGATATTTATTTATCTGATTTATATTAAAAATTTCACTACCTTCCTAGTCCTATAGATAGGTACCTATCCATATCACAAAGGAATAGTAAATGTGTATGATATATTTTGATAATATATGTCCTTATGTCTAATTTATTCTTAATTGTATAGTGGTAATTTTATCCTTATAACATCACAATAGCACTGCCTTTTTACAGTGCTTTCCAATTAATATATTGTAGTTATTATAAGCCAGCAATTTTTAATTGTCAAGCCAAAACAAAGGTCAAATTAAACATTGGATTGAGGTTGTAGGTATTCTATCCGCGGTTTAAAGTTGCTAGCTTCAATAACGTCCTCATAAGTTCTATATTTCCCCTCCTGTATCATTGCCGCCATCATGGCCTCCATAACGTTTGTACCAAAAGACCTCTCACCTAATTGTGGGGTAGTAGTCACTAAAAGATATGCACCTCTTTCCTTGAGTTCTAAGGCATCCTCTTTGGTAATGGTATTGGTAATTACTATTTTTCCCTTCATAGATTGAGGCATATATCGCTTTATATAATGAAAGTCCCCAGCAATGATATCTGCTATATCGTAGTATTTAGTTACCTTGCTTCTTGTATTTTTGTTTTGTTTATTCCCAGTGGGATACAACATCTTAAAGGGCAGCCTACAGATTATAGGTGCAAGCCACTGGGCGATTTTTTGTATGTGCTGCAAAGAAGATATCGGTAGATCCATACCTAAAGCAAATAAAAGATCTCCCAAAATCAATTTGCCTTTATACGCATCGATAGCTTGCGCCATCCCAAAACGATCTAGTGCACAGGTAATTAAAGTTGTTTTCCTTTTGAAATTTATAATACCTGTTTCCCCTAAGTGCCGAATCACTCTAGGTTCTAGGCTATTTTTCAGACCTGAACCATCTACTATAGGGGTCAATCTTGCCGCCTTTTTCAGGGCTAGTGCCTCTCTGATTATATATCTATTCTCTCCAGCCCATAAATATAAATCAATACCTCCCATTCCTAATGCCGCTACTCTTCCATCCAATTCCTCAATCAGCGCTATAGCCTTTTTTATACTACCGTCAGTGCCAATTCTCTCTATAGAAAATTTTTCTCCCAACAGTTCTACTTCTACACAATGATCCCGTTTAGAACTCCCTATGCTAATACTGACGATTCGCTTCATAAATCCTCTACCTCCTTAAAAAGCTCTCAGCAAGTAACGCAATATAAATGTGCACCCTTAAATTTTAATATACTAAAGGTTACATTTGCAGCCCACGGTTTTGGGCGAAAGAATAGACGATGTACATTAAAATCGTTAGCGCTAACTTAAACCATAATTTATCATCCTTCGTTATTCCAAGATCCTTCGCTGCCCTCAGGATGACAAATTGCGTTAAGTTAACGCCTAGTTTAACTTTTAGAAGCATACATCTATAAGCGTACTTGTATTATTAACCTTTAACATAGGGTTATACGATTTTTTTACACTTTCTCAGAAGAAAATGTATTTAAATATTGGAGAAGAATGTTTTCCATTTCGTTTATGGACTGGACAACGTTGATCATTCGTCGTACTTCAGCAGCGTTTTTGAAACCTTTTAGATACCATGCAATATGTTTACGCATTTCTCTTACTGCCACATATTCTCCTTTGTACCTAATAACCAAAGCCATATGTCTTTGTATTGTGTCAATTACCTGCTTTATTGTAGGCTTTGGTAATATCTCCTGTGTCTTTATGTAATGATAGATTCGATGAAATAAGAAAGGATTTCCCTGGGCACCTCTACCTATCATAATACCGTCACATTTAGTTTGATCTAATAAATTCATAGCATCCTCGACGGTAAATACATCTCCATTTCCAATCACAGGAATTTTCACCGCTTCCTTTACTTGTCGAATAATCTCCCAATCTGCTCTTCCAGTATAAAACTGTTCACGGGTTCTACCGTGCACTGCCACCGCCTTAGCCCCCCCATCCTCTATCCTCTTTGCCATCTCTACAGCATTGACATTTTCGCTGTCCCAACCCTTTCTAATTTTTACCGTCACTGGCTTTACAGACTCCTTAACAACCGCCTGGATCACTTCTTGAGCCAATTTAGGATTTTTCATAAGAGCACTGCCATCTCCGTTTTTTATAATCTTAGGTGTGGGACAACCCATATTGATATCTAAAATAACATTTTCTCTATCATTAAGATAATAAGCAGCTTTGGCCATAACATCTGGTTCAGAACCAAAAATTTGTAAAGCTACAGGCTTTTCATTTTCCTCAATCTTTAATAATTCTTCTGTATTTTTATCACCATAATAAAGACCTTTTGCACTTACCATTTCTGTGTAAACCATGCCACAACCCATTTCTCGGCAAATTAAACGAAAAGGTAAATCTGTTACTCCTGCCATAGGAGCTAGGAATACATTGTTTTCTAAAATGTTTTCTCCTATCTTCATTGTTCTCACCACTTTCATCTTCATCTTTTTTATAGCTTTCCTATAAAAGCTGTTTCATATAAGTAAAATAGAGCCTAAAGGCTCTATTTTACTTTTGTTATTCGATCTTCTCTATTTCTTTCATAAATAATTCTTAGTCCTTCTAAGGTCAAAAACTTATCTACTATATTAATGTATTTAGTTTCACTAGCAATCAGGGTGGATAATCCACCTGTAGCGATTACTCTTGTGCTATGTCCCTTAAGTTCTCTATTCATTTTCTTGATGATATATTCCACCAGACCTACATATCCGTAAATAATACCTGATTGCATACTATTTACAGTATTTTTACAAATCACTTTTCCTGGTTTTATTAGTTCCACCCTAGGAAGCTTAGCGGCTCTTTGGAACAGTGCCTCACTGGAAATTTTTATTCCTGGAGCAATCGTCCCGCCCAAGTACTCACCTTTTGCAGATATAGCACAAAAAGTAGTTGCCGTACCAAAGTCCACGATAATCAAGGGACCACCGTATTTTTCATAAGCGGCTACTGCATTTACAATTCGGTCTGCTCCCACCTGTTTAGGATTATCATACTTAATGTCCATCCCGGTTTTTACGCCAGGCCCTACTATTAACGGCTCAATATTAAATATCTTTCTGATGGAATGTTCTAAGGAATACATGATATTAGGCACTACAGAAGATACAATCACATCCTCAACCTCTTGAGGATTTCTTCCGCTATATTGAAACAACTGATGAATTAAAATACCATATTCATCTGAAGACTTATCTTTATCAGTAGAAATTCGCCAAGAGTCTATCAACACATCATCCCTATATAGTCCTAATACAATATTTGTATTACCCACATCAAAAACTAAAATCATTTGTTCACCTTCTTAAAGTTTATGGACTAACTTGTTTTAATAAAGTTTTTCATCGCCTTCACTACAGCATATATAATAAAGGATGAAACCACTACCTCCGCAGTACCATTGATAGCTGCTATACTTAGTACAGCTTCTAGTGGCAAATATCCTCTTAAATAAATCATCCCCATAACACCTAATGTATTGGTAGCTGTACCTACTACTGCTGGCACAATAGCATTCCTAGATAGTTTGTAGGTATAATAACTCATGATACCAATCAACAATCTAGGCAAGATGGCTACAAGAGGATCTGCAAAAAATGGTGTTGTCGCCCTTAAAAAACTACTAACGCCAAAAATCATCCCTACAAAAGTTCCTACCATAGGTCCCCCTAAGATCGCTCCGATAATGACTGGTATGTGCATTGTTGTAGCGTTGATTCCTAAAAAAGGAATAGGGATGTACCCAATAGGCGTCATGCTTAGGGCTACAGAAAACCCTCCTAACATTCCTGCGACTGCCATTTTTTTGGTAGAAATTCTGTTTTTACTGCCTTTTAACTCTTTACTGCAAATTGACATAAAAACACCTCCGTTCCAGCTCTTTACGATGCCGGACATTTTAAATTATTAAAACCTATTGATTTAATTGTATAACGGTCCAACTCTGCATAGATATTAGCCGTTTTACTGTACCATTTTATCAATTTCTTTTTTATAGTTCAACCTTTTTTTATAGATGTGTGTTCCTAAATTTTAATATACTAAGGGCTACATTTGCAGCCCAGGACTTTGGATCGAAACTGTAGCCCGTGTATATTAAAATTTAACTTTAGAAGTACACATCTATATAGACACACTTAAGTAAAATTAAAATACAGAAGCGTACATTTTTTATATATATCTTATATATATCCATTTTCAGATCGTATAGATATTTCCCCCGATATTAGCATTTCTTGTCTGCCGTCCTCTAGTTGTACTTTTAATAGTCCTTCATCGTTAATTTCCAATACCTTTCCCTTTATTTCTTCCTCTCCTTTTATAATCCTAATAGTTTTTCCAAGAACAGCAGAATAAAGTCTTATGATTTCTAAGGTTTTCTCTAAAGTACCTTGACATATATAATGTTGATAAAGTTCCTCAAATGTTTTCAATATACAGAGAATCAAGGTTTTACGATCTATCTTTTTACCCTTTTGTATGGTTAAAGAAGTGGCAATACCCTGAAACTCTTCTGGGAATTCTTGGTTGTTCACATTGATTCCCATACCTACTATCAAGTAGTCAATCTTATGTAACTCTCCAGCCATTTCTGTTAGAATACCACAAACCTTCTTTCCACCAACAACAATATCATTCGGCCACTTGATATAAGCCTCTACATCAGTTATCTCTCTTATTGCCTTGCATACTGAGGCTGCTGCTATCTGAGTCATTTTCATACCTTCAGTGGGAGGAATAGATGGTTTTAAGACTATAGACATCCATATACCTTCTCCTTTAGGAGAACTCCAGTTTCTACCTAATCTTCCTCTCCCTACTGTTTGTTCTTCACTAATGACTACAGTACCATGAACGGCATCTTTTGCAATTTTTTTGCAGTAATTATTGGTAGAATCTATACTGTCAAAACAAAGAATTTCCTGTCCTATCTCTTCTGTTTCTAGATGTTCTTTCAATGCTTCCTTTATTAACTTTTCAGTAGTTTCTACTAGTCTATAGCCTTTCTTATGAGTGGTTTCTATAGTATAACCTTGCTTTTTCAAGTTATTCATATGTTTCCAAATGGCAGTTCGAGACACTTGAAACTTTTCACTAAGTTCTTCCCCAGAAACATATTTACCCTGATGGGTATAAAGTTCCTTTAATATTTTCTCCTTCAAGTCTTGCACCTACCTTTTTTTAATGTATGTCAAAACCTATATTATACCTCCGCTGCGCTACAGAGACAGTTCCTCAGGTACATAAAAAACATACGTACCAGACGAACAATCCCCACGACTCCGCTTATAGCTATGGGGCTCTAAATTTTATATTAAAATCATTAGCGCTAACTTAATCCATAATTTATCATCCTGAGCGGAGCAAAGCGGAGTCGAAGGATCTTAGTGTTAGTAAAATGACAGTTCGAGAGAATTTATGATATTTAAATTTAATTTTACAAGAACACATCTATATTGTAACACAAAAGAGGATGTACTGAACACATCCTCTTTATACAGCTTCTTGTATTATTTTTACTTTAGAATAAAGACAACAGCACACCCGCTGCTACAGCGGAGCCTATGACTCCTGCAACATTAGGTCCCATTGCATGCATCAGCAGAAAATTACCGGGATTTTCTTTTTGTCCAACAACTTGTGAAACCCTAGCTGCCATCGGCACCGCCGATACACCTGCTGAGCCGATTAGAGGGTTAATAGCATCTCCCCCCATAAACTTATTCATTACTTTTCCTAAAAGCACACCGCCTGCCGTTCCTACAGCAAAGGCAACAACCCCTAGTACAATAATTTGTATAGTTCCCCACTGCAAAAAGTACTCTGCCTGTGCTGTAGCCCCTACACCCAGACCTAGTAAAATTGTTACGATATTAATCAGTTCATTTTGTGCCGTTTTAGAAAGACGCTCTGTCACCCCTGATTCTCTCAGTAAATTTCCAAACATCAGCATACCCACTAATGGTGTAGCAGATGGTAATAATATACACACTACTATGGTAACCATTATAGGAAAAAGGACTTTTTCTAGCTTAGATACATTCCTCAATTGTTTCATTTTAATCATACGCTCTTTTTTGGTTGTAAGTGCCTTCATAATCGGAGGCTGAATAATAGGAACCAAAGCCATATACGAATAAGCCGCTACCGCAATAGGTCCCAGCAGATGGGGTGCTAGTTGTGATGTTAAGAAAATAGCCGTAGGACCGTCTGCTCCACCTATAATAGCGATAGACCCTGCTTCCTGGCTGGTAAAACCCATCATAATTGCACCAACAAAAGTAAAAAATATACCAAACTGTGCTGCCGCTCCTAAAAATAAACTTTTAGGATTCGCTATTAGGGGCCCAAAATCCGTCATAGCACCAACACCTAAAAAAATCAGTGGTGGAAAAATTCCTAACTTGATCCCTTGGTAAAAGTAATACAATAGCCCCCCAGGCGTCCTTCCATCTCCCACCTCCATAACACCGCTAAGAGGAAAATTCGTCATCAACATCCCGAAGGCAATAGGTACCAAAAGCAATGGTTCGAATTTTTTTCCAATAGCTAAGTACAGCAATATGCAGGCTACAAAAATCATGATCAACTGCTGCCAAGTAAAACTGGGAAAAGCAGTCGTAGTCCAAAGCTTAAATAACACTTCCTTCATGTGTGCATCTCCTTTCAATCCAGTTTCATACTTCTATTCTAGAGATATTAGCAGTTCATTATTAGCTACAGATGCACCTTCTGTCACATGAACTCCAGTTACAATACCATCCACCGGAGCATAGATTTCATTTTCCAGCTTCATTGCTTCTAATATAAGCAATACCTCCCCTTCTTTTACTTCCTGACCTTCCTTAACAAAAACTTTTAAAACAATTCCCGGCATTGGCGACTCCACTTTAGCAGCTTGTACAGCCATCGACTTTGCTGACGGCCTAGCAGGAGCAGACTTTACTGCTATAGGGGGCGTCTGTATCTTTGGAGTTGCAACATTATCTTTTATTTCTTCAACTTCTACTTCATAACTCACACCATTAACGATTATATGAAACTTTCTCATCATATAGTTCCTCCTTGTTCTATCACCTTGTCAGTTATTCTTTAGCCAAAATACTATTGTATTCTATTCATTAGCGTTAACTTAAACCATCATTTGTCATCCCTCGTTATTCCAAGATCCTTCGCTACCCTCAGGATGACAGTTCGAGAGAATTTTGGTAATAATCGTGTTAAGTTAACGCCTATTGTATTCTTTGACTTGCTGCATACGCCCCAGTTTCCCCCAAACCGGTGTTGTATCAGGTATCCTTGTAATGTTTTTAACAATAATATTATCGGTAGGCGTGTTTAAACTAGCAGCAACAGCAGCAGTAATTACAGCTACCAATTCAGTATCATCCACCGATACTTCTTCTAACACTTCCTCTACTTCAGCAATGGGCTGGGGTTGAATAACCTTTTTTTTAACTTTTTTTCTATCTAAAAGCTTCTCCATTAGATGAATAGCTAAGAACAGCAGAAAAAGAACAGCAAAAACAATACTTATACCTAATAAAGCTACCTGTACACTTCCAAGAACTTTCTCTCCGGCTGACATATTTCTTAAGTCTGAAGCCATCTTCATTCTTTCTATTAATTCCATCGTAGATCACCTCTTTTAAGTTGCCTTTTGTTATAATGGTATATTTCCATGCTTTTTAGGCGGTCTTGTTTCACGTTTGCTAGCCAACATATTCAAAGCATCAATTAATCTAGGACGAGTAGCCGAAGGTTCGATTACATCATCTACATATCCTCTTTCGGCTGCTTGATAAGGTGTAGCAAATTCTTTTTTATAATTTTCTATCATTTCTGCCCTAGCAGTTTGAGGGTCTTCTGCATCAGCAATTTCTTTTTTAAAGATAATATTTGCTGCCCCTTCTGGTCCCATAACAGCAATTTCTGCCGTTGGCCATGCCAGCACAATATCCGCCCCTAGTTCTTTGTTACACATTGCAATATAAGCACCGCCGTAAGCTTTTCTTAAAATAAGCGTAATCTTAGGAACAGTAGCCTCACTATAAACATAAAGCATTTTTGCCCCATGCCGTATAATGCCACCGTATTCCTGACTTGTACCAGGTAAAAATCCTGGCACATCTACAAAGTTTACAACCGGTATATTAAAAGCATCACAAGTACGAATAAATCTTCCTGCCTTATCAGAAGCATCAATATCCAAACAGCCTGCCAACACCTTCGGTTGGTTAGCAATAACACCAACCGACTGACCATTTAATCTAATAAAACCAGTAATTATATTAGCAGCAAAGTAAGGTTGTACTTCAAAAAAGTTCCCTTCATCTGCTACCTGCCCAATAATCTGTTTCATATCATAAGGCTTATTGGGGTTCTCTGGAATGATTTCATCTAGTTCTGTAATAACTTTGTTTATGTCATCTTCTGTTGCCAAAACCGGTGGTACATCCATATTATTGGATGGCAGAAAAGCAAGCAACCTTCTTATCTCACTAATACAGTCTGCATCAGTAGGAGAAATAAAGTGCGCTACCCCACTGATAGAATTATGGGTCGTGGCACCACCTAAAACTTCTGCACTCACCTCTTCACCTGTTACAGTCTTAATTACTTGGGGTCCTGTAATAAACATTTGGCTAGTTTTATCCACCATAAAAATAAAATCAGCAATGGCTGGTGAGTATACTGCTCCACCTGCACAAGGTCCCATAATAGCAGTGATTTGCGGTATCACGCCTGAAGAAATCGTATTCCGATAAAAAATGTGTCCATACCCCGAAAGAGCATCTACCCCCTCCTGAATTCTAGCACCACCAGAATCGTTCATTCCTATAATAGGGGCTCCCATTTTTAGTGCCATATCCTGTAAATTTACAATTTTCTGTGCATGCATCTGTCCTAAGGATCCACCTATTACAGTGAAATCCTGGGCATATGCATAGACGAGCCTACCCTCCACCATGCCATATCCTGTCACCACACCTTCCCCCGGTGTTTCTATCTTATTCATGCCAAAGCTTGTACATGTGTGTTTAACAAAAGCGTTTATTTCCACAAAAGTTCCTTCATCAAATAATAGATGAATTCTCTCTCTTGCAGTTAATTTTCCCTTTTCATGTTGACTATCAATTTTCTTTTTTCCTCCACCTAACTGAATTTTTTCTTTCCGTTGGCGAAGGTCCTCTAGTTTATCTAAAGTCATAATTACCTCCCAATGAAATTACTTATCAAAGCTATGCCGCTTTCATTATACCATAGCCTACTAAATTTTGTCACCTTTCACAAAATTCTACCAATATATCTTCCTATTTTTTCCAACATCTTTTATCTTCATTCAACATCTCTTAAAACAACGTCTTGTTTTACCACTATAGCTATATAGATAGATCACAGGATATATAAATAAAAGAAACCTGAATCTATAGATTCAGGTTTCTTTTATTTATCTTCCTCGTTAAGGTGATCTTCTTTATTTAAATTAATTTTATTCGCCTCAATCGCTTTTAGTTCCTTCACTTTTCTTTCAATGTCTTCTACTGTATCCTCTTCTCCAATAACTAATTCGCCAGTGAAAACTTTTTTATACATATCAGCATCTAAGGTTTCCACCTTCAATAAAGCCTTCGCTATAATATGCAACTTATCCATATTTTTTCTTAGCAGCGTTTCTGCCGTAGCATAACCTTCATCAACGATTCGTTTAATTTCATGATCCACTTCCGAAGCTACTTCTTCTGAGTAATTACGCTTGGAGGTAAAATCTTTACCTAAGAAAACTTCATCGTCACCACCACCTAAAGCCATAGGTCCAATTTTATCACTCATACCATACTTTGTTACCATTGCCCTAGCAATATCCGATACTCTTTGAAGGTCGTTTTGTGCACCTGTACTAATATCATTTAATACAAGTTTTTCTGCTATTCTACCACCCAGCAGATGAACAATATGCTCTTCCATTTCTGTTTTTGTAGCATAATACTTATCTTCCTTTGGGAGAATCATAGTAAATCCACCAGCTCTTCCTCTAGGAATAATTGTTACCTGATGTACTGGATCAGTATTTGGCAACAGCGTAGCTACCACCGCATGACCAGCTTCATGGTATGCTGTTAACTTTCTTTCCTTTTCACTAATAACGCGACTTTTCTTTTCTACCCCAGCAATCACTTTAGTAATCGCTTCCTCGATTGTCGCCATTTTGATTTTCTTTTCATTTTTTCTTGCAGTTAATAGCGCTGCCTCATTCATTAGATTTTCAATATCAGCAGGAGTGAATCCTGGTGTTCTTCTTGCTAACACCTTTAAATCTACATCCTTATCTAAAGGCTTGCTTCTCGAATGAACTTTCAAGATGGCCTCTCGTCCTTTTATATCTGGAGCACCTACCATTACCTGTCGATCGAATCTTCCTGGTCTAAGAAGTGCAGGATCTAATATATCTGGTCTATTGGTGGCGGCAACAATAATAATACCTTCATTGATGCCAAAACCATCCATTTCAACTAGCAATTGGTTTAGAGTTTGCTCTCTTTCATCATGCCCTCCTCCTAAACCAGCACCTCTTTTTCTACCTACCGCATCAATCTCGTCAATGAATATGATACAAGGGGAACTTTTCTTCGCTTGCTCAAACAAGTCTCTTACACGGGATGCACCAACACCCACAAACATTTCCACAAAGTCAGAACCACTTATACTAAAGAAGGGAACGCCGGCTTCTCCCGCCACAGCTTTTGTCAAGTAGGTTTTCCCTGTACCAGGAGGACCTACCATCAAAATTCCCTTTGGAATTCTTGCTCCTAATTCTATATATTTTCTAGGATTTTTAAGGAAATCCACTAACTCTTGAAGCTCTTCTTTTTCTTCATCTAATCCTGCTACATCGTCAAAAGTAGTCTTATGTTTATCATCATCTTTATGCAGTTTTGCCCTGCTCTTGCCAAAGGACATAACACGATTACCGCCGCCTTGAGACTGTTGCATGAATACAAACCAGAAAACAACAAAGATAAGTATCATAAAGATGGAAGGTAATAACTCAATAAACCACGGTGTTCCTGGTGGATGCGCTCCTGTAACCCTTAAATCTCCTTGCTCCACCATACGTTCCTCTATGATTTCAGTAAACCTCTCTTCGCTGAATACAGTGGGAATAAAGGAGGTGAAATAAACAATCTGGTTATTTCTTATCATAGTTCCTTCTATAGAACGGTCCACTATATGAATCTCTCTAACATTGCCATCGACAATTTCTTTATATAATCTTGAAAAGTCTATGTCTTCCGTTTGCTGAGGGGCTCGTGCAAATTGTTGTACTAGAATCAACAATATAATAAAAATCAATATATAAAAGCTCGCTCCTCGGAAAAATCTCCTCAATCAAAGTCCTCCTCTCATGACTACCATTTTACGTTACATTTAAATATTTTACCACACTATCCATTTAAAAACAACACAAGGAAAAAACAGTTCTTAATAATTATTATTCTTTTAAGACTTTTTTATATTCCACCATTAATACGCTAGAAGTTTCTTCAGTAACCTTGTACTTCTCGCTGATTCTGTAGCCTACCACCCACATGATTTCTTCTCCATCACACACAAGAGGTATTTCATTGCGTTTATCTCTATCTATTTTATAATCAATAAAAAAATCCTTTAACTTCTTACTACCTGTCAAACCTAGAGGCCAAAAACGATCCCCCTCCCTGCGATTTCTTACATTTAAACCTTCCTTTACTTTATCATAATCAAAACACTTGATATATTTATCCCTACTAATTCCTTTCATATCCTCTCGCATAACTACTTGTGTAAGAATTTCTCCCTTTATTTCTTCAATACGTAAATGGTCCTTTTCTAATAAGTTGTAGTAAAAATTCGCTTCTTCTTCAGTTTTAGTAGTAAAAATGATTTTATTATAACTAGTCTTTACTAAAATCCCCATAGGCAACAAAATCTTTTTACCCGTTTCATTTTTTTGCATCAAATCAATAATACTTTGGATATGTTTATATTCTAAACTTTCTTTTTTCCCTACTAGGTTTTCTGATGCTAGTCGGAAGATTCTAGATTGTAAAGAAGCATGTAATTTATTTATACCTTCTACAGATAGTTCTAAACATCCTTGCACTTCCCCAAGCATTACTTGCTCATAGGCAGCTCTAGCAGCCTCCTCCATAAATTCATTATCCTTTTTTAAGATCTCCGCAGTTTTTGCTAAGCCTTCTATAATATTAGGATTATAATGTTCTTCTAAATAAGGAATCAACTCCAAACGTATTTTATTACGATGATAGATAGGTTCTAAATTTGTTTCATCTATTCTTGGAGATAGTTGATGCTCTAGACAGTAGGATTCAATTTCCTTACGACTAACATTTAGCAATGGTCGAACAATTTTTCCTCTTTCATGATGAATAGCTGTTAAACCTTGAATACCTGTTCCTCTTAATAACCTCATTAATACTGTTTCTGCTTGATCATTTTGATTGTGGGCAACTGCAATTTTTGTAGCTCCCACCCCTTCTGCAATTTCTTCAAAAAATTCATAGCGCAGCACACGTCCTGCCTCTTCTGCTGATAGTCCCTGCTCCTTCGCGTATTTAGGCACATCCATACTTTTTATAAAACTCAAAATTTTTAACTCTTCACAAAAGTTTTCTACATATTGAGCGTCCATTTGTGCTTCAATGCCTCTAAAGTTGTGGTTTAAGTGAGCAGCATAGATCTGTACTTCAAATTCTTCTCTTAAATGATGTAAAATATGTAACAAAGCTATGGAATCTGGCCCCCCAGAAACAGCTACAATAATTTTGTCCCCTATATCAATGAGATTATATTTTTTTATCGTTTTCTTTACTTTATTCAACATATCTCTTCATCCCTCGTTTATCTCGATTATCATAATTTTTGAGCTTTATCTAAATCCAAAGCCCTTTCCTGATACATTTCTTTTTAATTATATGCCATACGCTGCAAGTTTTAAGTCAAAAAAATAAAAATTATTGTTATCATAAAAAAAAACATACTAAATCCTAATAAGAAATTAATTTTTCTATCCTTTAATAATAACATTTTTTTTCTTTGATTTTCCCTCTCCGCAACATATATTTTTTCTAATTTCTCTATAAAATAACTCAAAGGTTTTTTACTGTATAAGAAGCCTTCTTCAATATACCCTTCAAGGGTTTTTCCTAAACTTAGTTTTTTGAAACTTTTAATCACATCATCTATATTCTGTTTTGCTGGATGAATATTTTCCTTCAATAGGAGATTTGCAAACAACATCATCACCGTAAAAATATCGTAGGAATCCTCCGCCTTCCGATCTCCGCATCTCCAACTGGCACGATCATATACAGGCGTAAACTCTTTGATATTTTCACCGATCTTCACTACACCTCCTAAATCAATGAACTTTAATTGTTTTTTATTTTTGTCCAACATAATATTTTCCAGTTTCAGATCTCCAACGATATATTCTTCGCTATGGAAGCTATGGATTCCTCTTAAAATAATAAGAATAATAGATATTATTATATTTTTATCCAGCTTATTTTTTTCACAGTACTCCTTTAAGTTTTTCCCCTCAATATACTCCAATATAATATAGTAATACACTTCTCCTTCAATCTGCCAATCATCAATGTCGTGAGCATTAACAATCATATCAACTTTATGAAATTTTTTCAATAAGGCATACTCTCTATTAATAGAAAAGTTATCTTTACTGATTTTTAGCGCATAATTTTTCTTATCCTCTATATTTTCTACTAAATATACAGCAGCAACCCCTCCTTCACCCAATTTTTTTTCACTCTATACTTATTTTTTTTCCATTTTCCCTCTAAAATACTAGAGAGTTCTAATTGAGGTACTCCCATTTGATCACCTATTTATCAAATTTTCAAAACCTACATCTATATAGTATGAAAGGGAGAATTTTTCTCCCTCTTAACCCATAGTTTCTTCTAGTTGTAATATTTCTTCTCCTAAACTTTCACCATGATAATTTTCTATAAGCTCTATAGCATATCGCAGGGCTGGAGCTGTAGGCGTTGTGCCTCTTGGCTGAATCTGGTAAAGTCTCTTTTCTAGATCCTTTTCTGTATCATCAAAGTTATGAATAACTTTGTAATCCTCCCCTACATTTCCGGGATAAGTAATCAGGGCTATATCACATTTTCCTTTTCTTCCTTTAAATGAGTCCATTAAATCTAAAATACTATGCCTTGCCATCATCATCTTATTTGCCATACTGCCACTGGTATCCATTAAGATACAACATTGCAGCGTCACTTCATCTGCAAAAGAATCAATATATTGTAGGATTTTACTGCGGGATTCCGGCGGCATATCGTGTAAATCTTGTCCAATCATTTCCTTTAACTGCTTATTTACAGTTTCCTGCAGGGTTCTATTTACTGTTTTATAGGTTACACTTTGCATTGTTTGATAAAGTTGATCAACATAGGTATATTCATGGATACCGCCTCCCGCCTCTGCTATATAAATAATTTCTTCTAAAGGCTTCTCTTCTTTTTGATTTTGATCTATAATGCCTACTGTATTAACAATAATATTCTTTTGAAAAGCCTCCTTCGCAACGAAAATAGGGTTTCCCCCTACATTTGATTGTCCATCCGTAACAATAATAATCTGTTTTATAACCGCTTGCTTGTTATCCATAATTTACCTCCCTTGTTTCTTGAAAGTATTGCCATAGAGAGGTTTTCTATACAGAAAAAGCATAGGGAAGATCCCTACGCTTTTTTACTTCTTTCATGTCTTTCTAAGTTTTGTGGTTCTAATGCTATTTTATTACCCTGCAATAGTCCTGCTATACCATGAAGCTTCTGTTGTTTTTCATTTAGACATACATCACAGCTACAGCTATCTTCATAGGCAGCGGGTTCTGTATAAGTAGTGATTACTCCCTCATAATTCCTCAAAATAATTTTATTATGGGATTGAGATAGTACATAATTGGGCATCACAGGGATTTTTCCCCCACCCCCAGGAGCATCTACAACAAAACGTGGAACAGCATAGCCAGATATATGACCCCTTAAGGCTTCTATAATTTCAATCCCCTTTCCTACGCTTGTTCTAAAATGTTCAATCCCCATAGAAAGATCACACTGATAAATATAATAGGGTCGGACTCTATTTTTTACTAATCCTTGTATCAAATCCCTCATAACATGAACACAATCATTAATACCTCGTAGTAATACTGACTGATTCCCCAAGGGAATTCCTCCATCAGCCAACAGCCGCAGTGCTTCTCTTGCCTCTTCTGTTAGTTCTTTAGGATGATTAAAGTGAGTATTCAACCAAATAGGATGATATTTCTTAAGCATATTTACTAGCTCTGGTGTAATTCTCTGAGGCATCACCACCGGTGTTCTGCTGCCTAATCGAATCACTTCCACATGAGGTATGCCCCTGAGTCTGCTAATAATATACTCCAGCTTTTCATCAGAAACCAGGAGACTATCTCCACCAGATAACAAAACATCTCTTACTTGAGGGGTTTTACGAATATATTCAACAGCCTTATCAATCTGACTAAGAGAAACCTCAGTATCCCCTTGCCCTGCAAACCTTCTTCTAGTGCAGTGTCTACAGTACATAGCACACATATCTGTAATAAGAAGAAGTACACGATCTGGATATCTATGGGTCAAGCCCGGTACAGGAGAATCCCCATCTTCGTGTAATGGATCCTCCATATCAGCACTGCCCTTTATTAATTCCATACTCCTCGGCACTGCCTGTTTCCTAACAGGACAGTTAGCGTCTCTTTCATCCATTAAAGCCGCATAGTACGGCGTAATCCCCATCCTTAAGGTCTCAAGACATTTTAATATTCCTTCTTCTTCCTCTTTTGTTACGTGAATCACTTGCTTTAAGTCTTCTAAAGTAGTTATCCTATTTTTTACCTGCCACTGCCAATCCTTCCATTCATCCTCTGTGACATCTTTCCATCTAGCTATTTCCTTAAAATAACGCATTTACTTCCACCCCTTTTTTAAAAACCTAATTTTCTAGGTAATAAAACAAAATAATTGCCAAATACTTGGCAATTATTTTGTTTTATTATTATAAACTTTATCTATTCTCATTATATATTAAATTGTTTAAAATTTCAAATTTTCCCTGAAGATCTTACACCCTATTCTTTATCCTGTCCCTTAGGAGGCCTTGGTCCATAGTACTGGTAGTAATTACACTGGATTCGCCCATTATAAAGTTTTCTTTTTTTATCTGCCTTTTTTCCAAAAAACTTTTCAAACTCAGGATGAGAAGTAATAATATAGTGAGACCACGTATCTAATCCTTCAAATACTTTTCCCATGGTTTTATATAGTTTTTCTACTTCCTGTTTCTCTCCTAGTCTTTCACCATAAGGAGGATTACAAATGATACAGCCATACTGAAATCTTGATCTTAGATCCCTTATATCTAACTTCTGGATATGAACATCCTCCTCCAAAAAAGCCTCTCCTATATGATACCTTGCCAGACTTAACACCTCTGCATCTATATCTGAACCATAGACCCTTATGGATTTATCGTAATTTGCTAAGTCATGGGTTTCTTTTCTAGCTTCTCGCCATATATTTTTTGAAATTGCTTCCCACTCCTCTGATACAAAGCCTCTGTTCATTCCCGGAGCGATATTCTTTCCTATCAATGCCGCTTCTATAGGTATGGTGCCTGAACCACAGAAGGGATCGATTAAAACCCTATCGGGGTTCCAATAGCTTAGTAAGATTAACGCTGCGGCTAGGGTTTCTTTGAGAGGAGCCTTATTAGAAAGCGTTCTATAGCCCCTTTTATGCAGACCAGCTCCACTGGTATCAATGGTTAAGGTTGCAATATCCTTCAAAAGAGCTACTTCTATCGTATACTGCCCCTTCTCTTCTTTAAACCATGATGTATGATACTTTGCCTTCAGCTTTTCTACCACAGCCTTCTTAACAATGGCTTGACAGTCAGGAACACTGGCAAGCTGGGAATTGATAGACTTCCCCTCCACAGGGAAGATTCCCTCTTCAGGAATCCACTCCTCCCAGTCAAGTGCCTTTGTCCCTTCAAATAATTCTTCAAAGCTGGTGGCCTTAAACTCTCCTACCTTCAAAAGTACCCGATCAGCCGTCCTTAGCCATAGATTACATCTAGCTATAGCCATTTCATCTGCAACAAATGAAACCCTCCCGTTTTCCACTTTAACCTCTTCATAGCCTAAGTCTTTTACCTCTCTAGCTACTACTGCCTCCAATCCAAAAGCAGCGGTGGCAATCAACTCTAGTTTCTTCACTGTATCTCTCCATTCCATCGTATTTTACTTTTTCTTCTTCGCCTTGTTTTTTTCTATTTCCTTTGTCAACCATTTCCACATGATACTTCCCCATACAAATCCTCCTAAAGCAAAGATACTTAATATAAAAAGACCATTGCTGCTAAAAAGATTTCCCACTACTTGTTTTAAGGAAAATCCATATTGAAATACACCAGTTAGTAGTATGAAAATAATACCGGTAGAAATCCCCCAGCTTAAAATACCATGTCTTATTATGTAGTTGCTTTTACCCTTATTATACAATACCTCCAGGTTTTTATTCTTCTGCATAGAGTGATTTTCTTTAGACCTTTGTTTCTTGGTATTTTTCAACATCATCACCTCTTATTATTTTAACTATATAAGTTGTAATAAATATGTTACAGCTGTAAAAGTTTTATTGCAACTTAAATAGTTGTTTTTCTACAGATAATTGGTTTCAAATATGAGTCATAAGCGTTAACTTAATACAATTATTTGCAAATTTCTATCGAACTATCATCCTAGGCGTAGCGAAGGATCTTGGCATAACGAGAAATTTTGCTAATCCTAAGATGCTTCGGTCGTTATCTCCCTCCAGAGGACAAAATAGCACTTTCATAACAATGACAAATTATGGTTTAGATTAACGCTAATGATATCATTATAACAAATTTATTTATCCAAAACAAAAACCAGCAGTAAACTTACCACTGGTCAGCAATTTTTGTAGAAGTCATGGAAATTTTACTACAAGATCATCTATACGGATGCCTAAAGCCGCAGCTATAGATACTACTTTGTTAAAGGAAGGATTCTTTTTGTCACCCCTTTCTAACTCTTCAATATAGCTCTTAGAGATCTGAGTAATTCTGGATACATCCATAGTGGTATACCCCTTCTTCATTCTTATCTCTCTTATTTTGAATCCATTTAACATACTAAATCCCCCCATTACTAAAAGTATGAATAAAAGTATGGTGATACAAGCAGCTTTATTTTAACTAAAGGCTTTTCTTCATTATATGTTTATAAATCTGTGTCTATTAACTTGGATAGAATTATTTATTAAAATTTCTGAAAACTCCTTTGAGATTAACTTCTACAAAAAATAACACACTCCTTCTTATAAGTGCCTAGAAAAAAATGGATTCATTACTAACCCTTTTTCTGTGGATACTTTTGTGGTTTTTCTGTGGATATTGTGTATAGTATTGTTAATAATGCAGTCTCAATAAGCCATAATCCTGTAGATAAGATTGTTAATAACAACAAACTTATCCACAATAACCATTAAGTTGAAAGTTAGTTAAAAAAAACACAAAAAGACCCTCGTCTTATAGACGAATAGGTCTTCATAGTTATACTTGATTCTAGAACTTAATGAGTCATTGCACATAATTAGGGGTAAAGAGGGAAGATAATTTAGGGGTATTATCTTTAATATGATTATATATTATTGTTAAAATTATGTCAATATACTTTTTAAAAAAACTTACAAATATTCCCCAACTCCTTCCAGCAAGCTGAAACATCGGAGAATCAAGATAAACCTTCATTTTTGACTGTAAGCTAGACGAATTTACTAAAAGTATGATATTGTATTAAGGAAAGCGAAACACACGTGGTTACTTTTAAATTTAAAAACGTATATCTATGCTATCTTAACACAGAAAAAGGTGATTGAAATGAGAATGATTGACTTAATCCACGCTACTGAAGACCACGTCTTGGCTATTCCACTTTTTAATGACCAAGGAAAAATCCTATTATCTAAAGGAGTCAAATTAAAACCCTCTTTAGCATCTAAGCTATTAGCCATGGGATATACCAAAGTATATATAAAGGATGAGTATAGCGAAAAAGAAATTGAAGATATCATCAAACCCCATGTCCGCCAAAAAGCTATTGGTCATATTCGAAAATTAGCCTCTATAGCAAAAGACGACCCCAAGGAGACTGCAAATAAACAGCAAGCCTTTAATACAGACTTAACAATGGCCAAAGCTACCATCTCTACCATTGTGGAGGAAATTTTTTCTAAAAAAGATATTGTCATCGATTTATTAGACCTAAAAACTGTAGAGGGTTATATTTATGAGCACTCCATCAATGTGATGATTCACTCTTTGGTTTTAGGCAGTAGCCTGGGTTTAGCCATGGCAGAGTTAGAAAAGCTGGCATTGGCTGCAGCTCTGCATGATATTGGACTGATGTTTGTTTCCGACAACATTCTAAAAAAACAAGGTCCCTTAACTCCAGAAGAAATGGAAGAAGTGAAAAGCCATACCTATAAAGGCTATGAATTTTTAAAAACAAAAACAGATTTAAACCCTACCATTCGTATTCCTGCTTTACAACACCACAAACGTTATGATGATACTGGTTACCCCGACCTAGTATCCTATCATGAAACTCATTTGTTTTCTAGGATCATCAGTGTAGCAGACACCTTTGATGCTATGACCTCTGATCGACCCTATAGAAAAGCCCTGCCGGTGGCAGAGGTATTGGAATATATTATGGGGAGCGGTGGCACATTGTTTCACCCCACCTTAACCAAGGCTTTTATCTTACACATCAACCCCTATCCCATCAACACGCTTGTTAAGCTAAATGACGGTAGCACTGGGGTAGTTATTCAGGTAAATGGTCGGTTTTATTCAAGGCCCGTGGTGCGATTAGTAATGGACCAGTACCAGAAAAAGATCAACCAGACGGTAAATTTATTAGAAAATCGTACGCTAGTTATTCAGAGTACCGTAAGTAAGATTTAATATTCTACACTACTACAAACGCCACAGGGACAGTTTCTTCCGGCTGCGTCAGCATTGTCATCCTGAGGGTAACGAATGAGTCTTAAAGCTCTAAAATACAAGATTCTTCACTACCTTCAGAATTCCACGGGTTGACCACACCACGATAAAGGAAAGTGTCATTCTGAGCACAGCGAAGAATCTTAAGATCCTTCGGTCGTTATCTCCCTCAGGAGGACAAAATAGTACTTTCATAACAATGATAAAACACCAATAAGATTAGTTTTTGCGTTGTAGAAGTTTCATTACAACTCTATATCGTCGAGAACAACTTTTGACTTATAGACATATGCTTCTAGGGGCGTATGTCTACAGGTATTTTCTCCATCTCATCTTCTAAAATCAAGCACGTCCGTACTGCCCTTCAGATGATGGTTCACCTGCATTTCTAGTTGTGTCACCTCTATGACATTGTCTATATCCATCCTAGGGTATTTTCTTTTAAAGATCTCCTGAACATCAAATAGATCGATTCCCTTTTCCTTATATTCATTAAATAATCTATGACACTTTTGTTGAATTATCTTTTCTCCATTTTGCTCTATTGTCTTCACTGCTGCCTCATCCAAAATCAGTCTTTCTTCCATCCCCGCTATTACCGTTTGAACATTGACGGTTTGTCTTAGATAGATCCTGCCCTCTTCGTAGAGAATATCTGTGATAGTATTGCTTTTTACGATTTCAAGGGTTACCTTCTTTTCAGCAAATTCAGGGTGAGGAACATCTAAGTACCCCTTTCGCACTTTATCGTTTATAAAGGCTATTGGCACCATATCCTTTACCTCTAATTTATCCACCAGCTTGTCATTATGAAAGACCGCCGCTCCATCCTTCTTTACCTTCGTCTCTAGATGGTTTTCATCTACCTTAATAGCGGTAATAATAGAGGTGTTTTTCCCCATTCTTCGATCATTTAGCAGTTCATATAGTTTACGATGCTCTATCGTCAACCTAGAAAGAGGTCGGTCCATTAAATCAAAGAGATACAGACCTAAGTATTCATTTTGTTTTAAAGGAACATCGAGAAGCTCGTTTGGGTCCCCAAAATATACCATTACATAGGGGCGAAGCAATAGCTCCTGATGCCGATGAAGATAATCAATCATTCCTTCCAGCCCCACCTGGGCTGCTCTTTCAGTGAAAATAATGGCTTTATTTTGTGTATAATCAAAGGGATGAGCACCAATCAACTCAAAATCCGATATGGCATCAAAAAAGGTCTTTCCTTCCCGTTGGTACAAAATCCTCTGCCCCTGCTCTGTATTGTCCTGATTACTGCGGTAGGCATGGAAAATCTCCAAACTTATTACATAGTCCCCCTCCTCATTGATATCGATAAGCATGGCGGTGGGAAACAACATTCTGTTAATATCATTGTAGTTATAGCAACCTT